>DALYHZ010000162.1:0-6083 GCA_031970635.1 Methylococcaceae bacterium
AACCCCTTTCGCATATTCACTCACTTGCGGCGCATACGTCCATTTAACTTGCCCTGTGCTTAAATCATAAGCAATGAGTTTATTTGGATACGGCGTCACCGCATAAAGAACACCACCAACGACAAGCGGCTCGCCCATGTGACTGCCGCTTACGCCGGTTTGAAATGAAAATTCTTCTTTCAATTGCGCCACGTTAGCCGTCGTAATATCCGAAAGTGTACTGTAACGAGTTCCTTGTGATGTTCCGCCTGCCATCGTCCATTCCGCTCCAGCTCCTTCTTGAGCCATTACCTGTCCAGCAGACAATGAGCTACCCATCAGCAAGGCAAATGCCACGCCGCGATGAATAGGTGTTAACTGAAAATGAAGATATTGACTAATACAACGAAGTTTATTTTTAGCCGTCATAATTGTTTCCCCGATAAATTAAAAAACCAGCTTGCTAAACATCTACAAGCAGGCAAAATCAAATGTGCTACAACTTTTTTCAAACTCGGGGCGAGTATATACGAATAAAAAATGACTTAATTTTCAAATTGTTAAAAGTGTGAGAATTCTCACACTTTTAAAATTACATGGTAGGAAATTGAAAAGTTCTCGTATAAGAGTGAGAGGTTTTATTTACAAACGTATCGAATAGTTATCCAAATTTTTCCGAAAAAATTTGAGCATCTAAAATACCGTGTGTTTTTGCAATTTCAATGCAGGTATTGACGAGCTGCGGAGGACCACACAGATAAATATCAAAATCTTCTGAATTTTCTTGCAAGTATTTTTGCAACGCGTCAGCAGGTGTACCGCGAAAGCCTTGCCAACTTTCACTTGGATGCCAAACGCATTGTGTTACGTTTAAATCGCTTAGTTGAGATTGCAATTTAGCCAATTCATCAAGACAAAAAAGTTCCGTTTCGTCATTCACACCCAAAAACAAATGTATTGGGCGATTTTCGCCCCATCCTGCCATTTTTGACAGCATAGATAAAAACGGCGCAAGCCCTGTACCACCAGCAACAAAAATAACAGGATTAAACCGTTGACTATGGAATTCAAACGTTCCATTAGGCGCGTAAACCGTAAGTGTTTGCCCAATAGCCGCATTTTCGCTCAAAAAAGTTGAAAACTGACCTTGTGGTTGCAAGCGAATCAGAAATACTAATTTTCCTTGCCAATTTGTCGTATTTGCCAGCGAATAGGCGCGACGAATGGTCGTTTGCGGAATTTCAATTTCAACATATTGCCCTGCTTCAAATTCGACTGCTTTATCTTCGTCAGTTAATGTTAATTCCAGCCTTAATGTGCGATTAGCAATTTTTTCTAATTGTGTAATGGTAGCAGTTTTTCCCACCTGTCCACCAAATTGAATGTGAGCATAATCGTAAGGCGCGTTAAGTTGTAAAGCACTGCGTGGATAAGTCCGACACAAAAGCACTTGTCTTTGCTGTCTAAGTTCTTGAGGCAACATACTTTCGTTGCAATTGCCCAATTGATAATCGCCACTTTCACAATGCGCAAGGCAAGCACCACAGCCACCATCTCGACATAATGACGGTAACGTTATGCCGCATTCTATCGCAGCAGAAATGACATCTTGTGAATCTTGCGCATTAAACGTAAGCGTTTGAGCGTCATGCGTTGTTAATGTAATGAGATGGTTTGCCATGAAATACCTGCCTTGCTGTTTTGAAATTTACGCGCTGGCTTGAAGTGCGGCTTTCACATCATCTGCTGCAATTCCAGTTGGTTTTAAATCAAACATTTCGCCAAGTTTTGCCAGTAACGCGGGGGTTAAAAAAGCCGGTAGCGTTGGTCCCAAATGAATACCACGCACACCGAGCGAAAGTAACGTCAATAAAACTGCAACGGCTTTTTGTTCAAACCAAGAAATCATCATTGATAATGGCAATTCATTCACACTACATCCAAAGGCTTTCGATAACGCTAACGCCACTTGAATTGCAGAATAGCTGTCATTGCATTGCCCCATGTCAAGTAAACGTGGAATACCGCCAATGTCTCCAAAATCATGCGTATTGAAACGAAATTTACCGCAACCCAATGTCAAAATAATACTGTCTTGTGGGGCGAGTTCTGCCACTTCAGTAAAATAATTACGTCCAGGTGCTGCGCCATCGCAACCACCAATTAAGAAAAAGTGCTTAATATCACCCGCTTTGACGCCATCGATAACTTTATCAGCAACACTCATCACCGTATCTTTACCAAATCCGACCGTAACACGTTGTTCTGGTTTATCTTCATCAAAACCATGCAAAGCTTGAGCAGCTTCAATTACTGGGGAAAAATCATTATCTCTTATGTGACGAACACCTGCCCAACCGACAGGACCTGCTGTGAAAATGCGATGACGATAAGCAGGTGCAGGCTCAACCAAACAATTTGATGTCATTAAAATCGCACCAGGGAATTGTGCAAAATCGAGATGTTGATTTTGCCAAGCTCCACCATAATTGCCAGCTAAGTGTGGATAGGCTTTTAATTTGGGGTAAGCGTGAGCCGGTAGCATTTCTCCGTGCGTGTAAACATTGATACCTAACCCCTTAGTTTGTTCAAGCAACGTTGCCAAATCATGTAAATCATGACCGCTCACTAAAATAGCTTTGCCTTTTACAGGCGATAAATTGACTTGTGTAATTTGCTGTGTGCCAAAATTGCCCGTATTGGCAGCATCGAGCATTGCCATCACTTTATAGTTAAGCTGTCCAATACGCATTGCCCAATTTAATAAAGCGTCAACATCGCTAGAATGCGTCGCAAGAAAATCAAGAGCTTCTTCAAATTCAGCGTAAATATCATTATCACGATAACCAAGCATCAACGCATGATACGCATAAGCGGCTGCGCCTTTGATTCCGTACAAAAGCATTGCGCGTAAACCAACAATATCTTCGCCCACTTGATCGAGTTCTACATTAATTGCCGCTTCATTTGCTTGCACAAGCAATGCTGGAATGTTGCTTGCAGGTTTCCATTGTGCGGCACCGGTTAAAACCTCAAATTCTACATCTCGCTCACTTGCTGTTTTGATATACAAATTTCTCAATTCATCACGCAACTGTGCCGTTTCTTTAATAAGCTCAGCAAAACGATTGGCATTGAAATTCACGTTCGTTAGTGTCGTAAAAAGCGTATATAAAATAAATTCGTCTGCTTTTGGCTGTGCTAAACCAAATTGCCGTAAACGTTTGGCATATTGCGCCACGCCTTGCACACCGTAAATCATTAAATCTTGCAAATCGGCTGTGGTTTCATCTTTACCGCAAACACCTTTGGCTTCATGACAACCATTTCCTGTCGCGGCATGTGGGGTTTGTTCACATTGATAACAAAACATTGAATTGACTCCTGACTTATACTGTTGTTTTAAAGGACAGGTTCAGCATGATGTGATTTGCTCAACGTGTCCTTGATTTAAATCAAGTGAGCGTTTTATGACAGATGAAATGGAAGAATCATTGCGAACACATTATTTATTTTCTGCACTTGAAGAAGCAGAATTTGAACGTTTATGTGCGGGTGTGCAGGTTGTAAATTTAGACGAAAATGAGCATTTGTTTCATTTTGGGCAGGAAGCACGTTATTTTTATTTGCTAGAAAGCGGTCAAATCATGCTTTATCGACTTTCAGCAATGGGTGATGAAAAAGTCATTGAAATTATTCATGCTGGGCAAACTTTCGCAGAAGCCGTTATGTTTTTTGAGATAAATGTCTATCCTGTGAGTGCAAAAGCTGTTTTAAACAGTCGCCTTTATCAAATCGATATGGCTGTTTTTCGTCATATTTTGCAAATGTCGACGGCTCTTTGTTTGCGTATGCTTGGAAATATGAGTAAGCGTTTACACATGGCAATTCAAGATATAGATCAACTCACCTTGCAAAATGCGAATATGCGCGTAATTGAGCTACTTTTGCAATCTATGCCAAATCCGGCAACAAATCGTTATAAGATTAAATGGGAAACGCCAAAACAAATTATCGCATCCAGATTGTCGTTACGTCCTGAAACGTTTTCTCGTGTTTTAGCCCAGTTAAGTAAAAAAGGGATAATTTCCGTTCAACGAAATACAATCGAAATCATCGATGCTAATGCGTTAAGGCTTGAAATAGCTATTACAAAGCCAGATTAAAATAAATTGCCCCGTATGAATTATTGAAAATCATCTAACCACATTTATAATGCGGCATTTATCTTAATCAATTACCAGGTGGTATTAACCATGCCTTCATATAACGAAAAAGTTTATTCAAACCCTCAAATCATGCGTGCCATTCTTGAAAATATTATGGTAGGCGTTGTACAAATCGACCGTCACGGAGCTATTCATTTTTTCAATACAGCAGCATCAAAAATGTTTGGTTACACGTCAGATGAAATTTTGGGTGAAAATGTCAGTGTGTTAATGCCTGATCCGTTTCATTCGCAGCATGACACTTACCTTGCGAATTATTTAAACACGCGCAAGTCGGGGGTTATCGGGATAGGACGTGAAGTGGTTTGTGTGCGTAAAGATGCAAGCACGTTCCCTGCGGATTTAGCGGTTTCTGAAGTCATCGTGGGGGATGAACATTTATTCGTTGGCATTTTGAATGATATTTCACAACGCAAAGAAGCTGAAGAAAATGAACGGATATACAAAAAACAATTAGAAGACATTATTGCTTATGGTGCCATTCAAAGTTAATTTATTTCACAGAAAATCCCCATGTCATTTGGCATGGGAAGAAAGTCAAAGTTTTTTATTCTCGATAAAAACCTTAATTATCCACATGTGAACGCACATGCACATCGCGCTGCGGATAAGGAATTTCAATATTATTTTCACGCAAAATCCGTTCTAAGCGCATATTCACATCATGAATCACAGGCCAGCGGTTAATCGGATCGCTCACAAACGCGCGAATAGAAAAATTTAACGAACTGTCACCAAAGCCAACAAATAAAGCACATGGTTCGGGGTCTTCTAAAATCAAGGGCGTATCGCGTAATGTTTGTAACATCAAATCATGGGCAAATTCTAAGTCTGACCCAAAAGCAATTCCAACGGGAATAACAATGCGAGTTGTCGCATCGCTTAATGTCCAATTAACTAATTGACTGGTAATAAAAGTTTTATTTGGCACAATCAACTCACGCTGATCGCCATCGATTAAAGTCGTCGCGCGCATTTGAATTCGACACACTCTACCAGTGACATCGCCAATAGTAACAATATCGCCAACACGGATTGGTCGCTCAAATAGCAAAATAATCCCTGACACTAAGTTCGCAAAAATTTCTTGCAACCCAAATCCTAAACCCACACCTAATGCGGCAATTAGCCATTGCACTTGCGCCCAACTGCCGCCAAGTTCGCTGGCAATCGAAATAAATGCCACGGTCACAAATGAATATTTTGCCAATTGATTTACCGCGTAACGACTTCCCACTTCAACATTCCATCGCCGAAAAATAATCAGTTCTAAAACACCGGAAAAATTTCGTACCGCGACAATGGCTATGAATAAATATAATCCAGCAAGAAATAAATTTGTCAGTGTAATAGGTTGATAGGTTTCTTGATTTTCAACAATCACTTTGTGTTGCCATAACACAATATGATCTAAAAAGGAAAATGCCGGCAAAATATTCTTCCAAATCATCCAAAAACCTAAAACCATGGCAAGTGTTAACGTAACGTGAAGTAATTTGCGCGTTTGAGCATTTATTTTGGGAATATCGAGTTGTTGATCGGTGAGTGGTAATACCGGATCTTCACTGCCTGCCGGAGCATGTTTTTCATGCGCGGCTTGAAGCTGGCGTTGTCGAGCTGCATTTTTTAATGCCAGTTGACGATTGGCAATGCTTAACCAGCGAAAAATAATTTCATGCAAAAACAGCAAAACAACCAGTAAACGCAAGGTGCTGACTAATTTCTCTCCTAACTCTAACGCACTTAAATAATAACCTGTCACCGCAAAACCGATGATGATTAACGGCACAGCAATGACTAAGGCGTAACAGATATAACGTAATTGAATTAGCCAATAATTTCCGTGATGATTCAACCATGTTTTCCAAATACCTC
>DALYHZ010000163.1:0-6043 GCA_031970635.1 Methylococcaceae bacterium
AATGGTAAATTGCGCGGAAAAGTTTTAGTTTCAGCGAGTGCGTCAAATTCAGAAATCGAAACAGCCGCGTTGAATGATTCAGCCGTACAGAAATTTATCGATGGGCAAGCCGTAAAGAAAGTGATTGTTGTACCTAAGAAGCTCGTGAATATCGTGGTTTAAAAAGATAACACAGATAAAGGGTGTTGAACGTTTATGGATTTTCAACACCCTAAAGTTTTGAATGAACAAATTACAAAATATAACGACTTAAATCTTCGTCTTCGACTAAATCAGTCAAATATTTGTTTACATAAGCCGCATCAATCACGACTTTTTTATCTGCCAAATCAGAGGCTTCAAATGAAACTTCCTCTAATAATCTTTCTAGCATTGTATGCAAACGTCGCGCGCCAATATTTTCGGTTGTTTCATTCACTTTCCAGCCCATTTCAGCGATTCGCTTAATGCCGTCTTCGGCAAAAACTAAATCCACGCCTTCTGTTTTTAACAACGCGCTGTATTGCTCAGTTAATGACGCATTTGGCTCAGTTAAAATCCGTACAAAATCATCGGCTGATAATGCGCTCAATTCAACACGAATCGGAAAACGCCCTTGTAATTCGGGAATCAAGTCCGACGGTTTCGCGACATGAAACGCCCCCGATGCGATAAATAAAATATGGTCGGTTTTAATCGCGCCATATTTTGTACTCACCGTGCTGCCTTCAACCAATGGCAATAAATCACGTTGCACGCCTTCACGCGAAACTTCACCGCCGCCACCGCCTAATTCGGAACGTTTGCAAATTTTGTCAATTTCGTCCAAAAAGACAATGCCATTTTGTTCGACAGATTCCACAGCGCGTAAACGGATGTCGTCTTCATTGACTAATTTTTCGGCTTCTTCTTCTTGTAAGACTTGTAAGGCTTTGCTGATTTTCATTTTGCGTGGTTTGGTTTTGCCCGAACCCATGCTTTGAAACATGCCTTGCAATTGGCTGGTCATTTCTTCCATACCAGGAGGAGCCATGATTTCCACGCCAATCGCCGTCATTTGCACGTCAACTTCAATTTCTTTATCGTTGAGTTCGCCATCACGTAATTTTTTACGCATTTTTTCGCGTGTCGCATCCGCATTTGGCGAATCATCTGGCGACCAACCTTCTGCACGCGGAATTAAAATATCTAAAATGCGATTCTCCGCAGCAGTAGTTGCTTCGGTTTGCATTTTTTCCATTTCAGCCATGCGCGTCATTTTGACGGCGGTATCGGCTAAATCACGAATAATCGATTCTACATCCCGCCCGACATAACCAACTTCGGTAAATTTTGTCGCTTCGATTTTAATAAACGGTGCATGAGCAAGTTTGGCTAATCGACGTGCAATTTCAGTTTTACCTACGCCCGTAGGTCCTATCATTAAAATATTTTTCGGCGTGATTTCATCGTGCAACGTACCGGTGATTTGTTGTCTGCGCCAACGGTTACGAAGTGCAATGGCAACGGAGCGTTTTGCGCCAGCTTGTCCAATGATGTGTTTGTCTAATTCGCAGACAATTTCTTTTGGGGTCATTTGGGTCATTGTTGTTCCTAATTTATTTGTTTTTCTGATAACCGTTTTTCAAAATCGAGTAGCCATTTTTTCTTCTCAATGCCACCGAGAAACCCAGTCAATTTGCCATTTTTTCCAATTACACGATGACAAGGAATTAAAATTAAAAATGGATTCTTACCAATGGCTTGTCCAACAGCTCGCGCATTTTTATTATCACGAACTTGCACCGCAATTTGTTCATAATGACAAGTTTCGCCAAAAGGAATGTTTTGCAAAGCCTGCCAAACTGCAAGTTGAAAAGGTGTTCCGTGCCAATGAATCGGTAACGAATTTAAATCGATGGATTTGCCTTCAAAGTATTCACTCAATAATCCTTTTGCCTTTTCTGTTGCCGCATTGGGATAAACTTTTTCCTCTGGCAACAGATTGTCAAAACGAATACTAAAAATGCCTTCATCCGTCGCTGTGATAACCAGATTTCCAACGGGCGATGAAAATTCATCTATGAAAAACGACATGTCAGTTTAATTTTCTGCAGTAATATCAAGTTCTTCGATACGCAAATTATGATTGGTATAAATACAAATGTCTGCGGCGATATTTAAAGAACGTTCAACGATTTCTCGCGCACTTAAATCGGTATTTTCCAAAAGAGCACGCGCGGCGGCTTGAGCAAAACTACCACCTGAACCAATCGCCATCAAATCAAATTCTGATTCAGGCTCAATCACATCGCCTGTTCCCGAAATGATAAGAGATGTTTTTGCATCGGCAATCGTTAACAGTGCTTCCAATTTGCGTAAGGCTCTGTCGGTACGCCAATCTTTTGCCATTTCGACGGCGGCGCGAGTTAAATTGCCACGGTGTTTTTCGAGTTTACCTTCAAAATGTTCAAATAACGTAAAGGCATCTGCCGTTGCGCCCGCAAAGCCTGCAATCACTTTGTCGTGATATAAACGGCGTACTTTGCGTGCGTTGCCTTTCATAACGGTGTTACCCAATGTTACTTGCCCGTCACCACCGATGACGACTTTATCTCCTCGGCGTACCGAAAGAATCGTTGTGCCTCTAAACACAGTTTTCTCCAAATTTAAATAACCAAAATGCGATTTTACAGGTTTTCTGTTGCTGACAGTAATTCGCGTTGTAATTGTGCTAATGCTTTGCCACGATGACTTAGACTATTTTTGACTTCTAACGATAATTCCGCCGCGCTGCACTCATATGTTGGCACAGCAAACACCGGATCGTAACCAAAACCGTGTTCGCCACGCGGCTGTTCTAAAATAAAACCGTCCCAACGTCCTTGTGCGATGATAGGACACGGATCGTCAGCGTGACGCATTAAAACTAAGACACAAAAAAAGTAAGCGTTACGTTGCGCAAATGGCACGCCGTCTAATTCACGCAAAAGTTTGGCAATATTTTCAGTATCACTCGCACCCTGCCCTGCATAACGCGCCGAATAAATCGCGGGAGCATCATTCAACGCTGCAACCACTAAACCCGAATCGTCTGCAATAGCCGGTAATTTTGAAATTTTTGCCGCATGACGGGCTTTTAAAATCGCATTTTCAACAAACGTTGTGCCAGTTTCAGCAATTTCTGGCACATCGAATTGTGTTTGTGGAATCAGAAAATAATTCGGCAATAAGGTTTGCAGTTCTTTGATTTTGCCAGCATTGCCACTGGCGAGAACAAGAGACGGTTTAGTTTGTGTCATGCGTTAATTCCAAAAATTGCGCTTCATCGATAATTTTGATGTTTAAAGTTTGTGCTTGCGCGAGTTTACTGCCAGCTGCCTCACCGGCTAATACACAAGTTGTTTTTGCCGAAACTGAACCCGAAACTTTCGCACCGAGTTGTTCTAATTTGGCTTTGACTTCGTTACGTGGCAAACTTAATGTGCCAGTCAACACCCATGTTTGACCGGCGAAAGGTTTTAAATTTTCTGACAATTCTTCTGTGCTTTCGTTCCAATGTACGCCAGCGGCTAATAAATCATTAATCAATTGATTTTGTGCGGCATCATCAAAAAAAGTCCGAACATTATTAGCCGTCACTACGCCCACATCAGGAACTTGTACTAACGTTTCAACATCAGCGATGCGTAATTTTTCCAACGATTTAAAATAGCGTGCTAAATTTTTCGCACCTTCTTCCCCCACTTCGGGAATGCCTAATGCGGCTAAAAAAGTGCTGAATTTTGTTTGTTTTGAGGCTTCAATCGCGGCGAGAATTTTGGTGGCATTTTTTTCGCCTTGACCGTCTAAATTCGCAATGTCATCAAGTTGCAATCGGTAAATATCTACCACGCTGGTTAAAACACCTTGCTCACATAAAATTTCAATTAACTTCGCACCGAGTTGGCGAATATTCATACAATTACGAGAAGCGTAATATTTAATGCGTTCTGCGATTTGTGCCGAGCATGCCAAACCGCCGGTGCATCGATAAGCGGCTTGATTATTTGTACGTTTAACAACGGATTCGCAAACAGGACACTGTGTTGGCATGATAATCGGTCGCCGTATATTCCCTTCGGTGACAACTTTAACCACTTTGGGAATCACATCACCTGCGCGATGAACTTCGACAATGTCGCCAATGTGCAAACCAAGACGCTCGATTTCATCCATATTGTGCAATGTCGCGTTACTCACCGTCACGCCGCCAACAAAGACTGGTTCTAAACGCGCCACCGGTGTTAAAACACCCGTGCGTCCAACTTGGAAATCAACGTCTAATAAAGTGGTCGTCATCACTTGAGCAGGAAATTTTCGCGCCACAGCCCATTTGGGAGAACGCGCAATAAAACCGAGTTTTTCTTGTAACGCTAGAGAATCGATTTTATAAACAATGCCATCTATTTCCATCGGCAAGGTATCACGCAACTTTTCCATGCGCTGATAATCTTGCTCAAAAGCCGCTTCGCTAGCGAAAAAAGACTGGCAATTTGTATTCGCTTTAAAACCTAATTCGGTTAAATAGGTTATGGTTTCAGAATGACGTGAAAATTCGTGTTCGCCTGAATATTCACCAATGCCGTAAGGAATGAATTGCAACGCCCGTTCAGCGGCAATTTTGGGATTGAGTTGTCGAACTGTTCCAGCAGCGGCATTGCGTGGATTGACAAATGACCGGCTGTTTTGCGTTTGTGCAAGTTGATTGATTTGCTCAAAAACCGCTTTGCTCATGAATACTTCGCCACGCACCTCTAAAATTTCAGGTGGCGCGTTCGTATTTAATTTCAGTGGAATAGATTGAATGGTTTTTATCGTATGGGTGACATTTTCACCAACTTGACCATCACCGCGCGTTGCCGCATAAGTTAATAAACCGTCTTCGTAACGCAAACTAATCGCCAAACCATCGAGTTTTGGTTCGCTGTAAATAAACAACGTTTCTAACGGTAATGCTAATTCTTTTGCTGCTTTGATAAAAAAATCGACTGTTTCTTCAAGTGAAAACGCATTAGCAAGCGAGAGCATTTTTACATTGTGCGTAATTTTTTCAAATGCGCTACTGGCAATCGCCCCCACACGTTGCGAGGGTGAATCGGGAATTAACCAATCGGGATGTTCTAATTCAATGGTTTGTAATTTGCGAAATGCAGCATCATACTCCGTATCGGAAATAAGCGGCGCATCCAAAACGTGATAAGCGTGATTCCACAGATTTAATTGATTGACGAAAGCTTGATATTCAACAACAGACATAAAGGCAATTACACGATACCTTGATAAGCGTGAATATGTTCATTCATTAAGGTTTGCAACTGTTCTTTATCGAGCAATTGATTATCTACTTTCAAATAAAGCACCGCATCTTCGTGACGTAAAGTAACTTCTTCCACGCCTGTGACTTTTAAAATTTCGTCTGCAAATAAATGTGCATCGCCCTCACTCATGGCTTCAAGTGAAATCAATAAATTTGCAACATAACGCGGTTCTTTCATGAAGAATGACACGATAAACCAACTTAATGCCAAGACAGCACAAACTAAAAATACAGCAGTTACGCCAAATTGCCCGTTGAACCAACCACCAACTAAACCTCCGACAAATAATCCCATGAATTGTGAACTTGAATATGCGCCCATTGCCGTGCCTTTCAAATCAGCAGGTGCGGTTTTAGACACTAATGACGGCAATGTGGCTTCTAACAAATTAAAACCACAAAAGAAAACACCCAGTAACGCAATCAAACTAAATAAACTGTCATGAAATAATGCAAAACCTATTGCAGCAATAAATAACGCGGCAATTGCACCTAAAAATACTTTTTTCATTTTGCGTTTTTTTTCTGCCAGAATGATAAATGGCACAATTAACGCCATCGAAATCACAAACACAGGCAAATAAACTTGCCATTCTGTGCCTACAACCAATCCTGCATGTCGCATAAGTGAAGGAACGACGACGAAAATTGCCATCAAGATGAGATGTAAAATGAAAATTCCGTAATTCAAACGTAAGCGTTCAGGATTTTTTAAAGCAGTCATCG
>DALYHZ010000164.1:0-6021 GCA_031970635.1 Methylococcaceae bacterium
CTGGGGGACAAGGGGTCGCAGGTTCAAATCCTGTCGTTCCGACCATTTGAATCAATAAATTAAGGATTGGTAATCGCTACATTTTTAGAATATGTTTTTATTCAAAGATTCGATTCTAAATTCATCCTAAAATCGAAAGAGCCTTTAGTGAAAATTGATGAAGTGCTGTTTTTACTAACAAATTTGCCCTTTCATTTGAATTAGCTTCTGCAGAACAACGAAGTTCTGGCGCATTACCAGAAGGTCTTAAATGAATAATTTCTTCTGTTTCAAAAATTAATCTCAAGCCATCTGTTTCATTTATTGAAACTAACCGACCACAAATGTCACCAAGTAAATTTTGTATTTCGATATGAGATGTCGTTAAATATCGAATTATTTTTTCACTATTTTCTCTTGGAAAATTTTTAATTCGATCGCTTGCTGTAAAACGACAAGGTAATAACGTATGTAGTTTTGATAATGGAATACCCGTATTTTTCGCTAATGCTAATAAAGCAAGTATTGGCAAAATCGCATCTCGTGTGAGTAATGGTAATAACTCAAGGTTGTTAATTTTGAATGTGTCGCCCACCAAAAAACCACCGTTTGCTTCAAAACCCACCACTTTTGTATTTTTGTTTATTAACACATTTTCCATTGCCTCAATAACATACGGCGAACCTATTTTCGTGTGAATGACATCTTCGAAAAATTGACTACGTTCTATTGCTGTTGTGCTACTAATAGGTGTGACAACTTTCTTCGCCCCAAGATATTTTGCACATAACAAACCCACGACATCGCCTCTAAACCAATTGCCAAACTCATCGCTAATCAGAGGTCTATCCGCATCGCCATCCGTGGATAATATTGCATCAAGTTTGTATTGATTTGCCCATGATTTCCCCAATGCCTGATCCGCATCGCTGACAGCTTCAGTATCAATAGGCACAAAATCATCTGTTCTTCCTAATGAAATGACTGTTGCGCCAAACTCAGTGAGTATATTCAACAGAAAATCGCGTGCCACACTGGAATGTTCATACACGCCAATCCGCATTCCTTGTAGAAAATGAGCAGGAAAAAATTGCAAATAGCGATTGCGATAACTTTCTATAGGTGTCGATGTTATTTTTAATTCTGGATATACATTGTTCAAGAATAAATTAGGCACTTTCGCATTTGTAATAGCAATCTCATCCTCTTTAGTGATTTCTCCTTTTGGTGTGTAAAACTTGATGCCATTGCGATCGAAAGGAATATGACTTCCCGTTACCATAATAGCTGGAACATTATTTTGCAAAGCAAACCATGCTAACGCAGGCGTAGGTAAGGCACCCGCAAAAATAATACTTTTATTTCCAGCACTAATCGCTTTTGCACAAGCGGCAACAATCATCGGACTACTTGGTCGAAGATCATGACCTAAAACAATTTGTTTAGCATCTGGGACAATTTCTTGCAAAAAGGCGGTTACATAAGCACCACAAAGGTGTTCTGTCATATTGGTGACCAACCCTCGCATTCCGCTTGTTCCGAAACAGACACCTGACTCATCCATGAGTGGTTTTATCAGAATGGATGAACTAACATCTGCCATAATAATCCTCAAAGCGCACAATATCATCTTCGCCTACATATTCACCACTTTGCACTTCAATTAAAACCAAATTTAATAATCCTGGATTTTCCAAACGGTGTTTATGTCCGGCTGCTATATAAGTAGATTCGTTTATATTAACAATTCGCTCATTTTCACCATTAACCACTTTTGCTGTACCACTCACAACAATCCAATGTTCACTGCGATGATAGTGCATTTGCAAACTAAGGCTTGCACCAGGATTCACTTCGATGCGTTTAATTTTAAAATGTCGACTTTCACTTAATACAGAGTAATTTCCCCAAGGACGATAAGTGGTACGGTGAAATTTGTGTGCGCCGTGATCACTTTCTTTAAGTTTGGTGTAAACATGTTTAACATCTTGTGTGCTGGATTTGTCTGCAACCAAAATGGCATCAGCCGTATCGATAATAATTAAATTTTCGAGTCCGACTGCGGCAATCAAATGATCATAGCTTTGAATGATGCAATTACGCGTGTTATGCAATAAAACTTCACCTTGCGTTCGATTTCCATCAATATCGGGCGTTGTTAAATTACCGAGTGCTGTCCATGAACCAATATCACTCCAACCAACGTCACACGGAATGACGGCAACAGAATTTGATTTTTCCATGACGGCATAATCTATGGAATCGCTTGGAATTTTAGCAAAAGTATCTGAATGAAGTTTTAACTGGCTAAACCCTTGACCATTAGCCAGCTGTGAAGCATTGATACAATCTGAGGTTGCATTAAAAATTTGAGAACAATGAATTTTCATCTGTTCAATTAACGTTCCTGCGGTAAAGCAAAACATGCCTGAATTCCACAAAAAACGTCCTGACGCACAGTATTCTTGTGCTGTTTCAAGCGATGGTTTTTCAATAAAACGTAATACAACGTTACCTTCTGCTTCGATGTAACCATAACCTGTTTCAGGGGATTTTGGCTGAATGCCAAATGTGACTAATTTTCCTAACGTTGCAAGTTCTACCGCTTTTAAAACCGCTTGTTGAAAAGCTAACGTATCAGAAATTAAATGATCGGCTGCCAACACAAGCATCACGGCATTTTCACCATGTGTTTTTGCGACTTGAATTGCGGCAGCCGCAATTGCCGCCGCAGTATTTCGTCCAAATGGTTCTAAAATGAATGTTGTGGTGATACCCGTTGTGTTAACTTCTCGAAAATCATCTTCTGTTTTAAAAAGTAATTCACGATTTGTTACCGTGACAATTTCGCTAACGTCAGGCAATTGTGCGCCTCGTAAAAAGGCTTTTTGCAATAAACTTTGCCCATCGGCTAAACGAATGAAAGGCTTGGGGTGCATATCCCGCGAGATAGGCCAAAGCCTAGAACCCGAACCACCCGAAAGAATTACAGGGACTATCATCACAAAATCCTATTATTCTGCTGCAACACGACGCAAATCTGCTTCAAGCATCATGCTAATGAGTTGATTTAAATCTGTTTTTGCTTCCCAACCTAATTGGTTCTTAGCTTTTGTTGGATCGCCAAGCAAAATATCAACTTCTGCGGGTCTAAAAAAAGCGGGGTCAATCACAACATAATCCTCATAAGATAACTCAACTTTATCAAATGCGATTTTAATCATATCGCGAACAGTAGTTGTTTTGCCTGTCGCAATCACATAATCGTCTGGAATATCTTGCTGTAACATCAACCACATGGCTTCCACATAATCGCCTGCAAAACCCCAATCCCGTTTGGCATCGATGTTTCCGAGCCGTAATTCTTTTTGTTTTCCTAATTTAATTCGAGCAACGGCATCCGTCACTTTGCGCGTCACAAATTCAATTCCTCGTAAAGGCGATTCATGATTAAACAAAATGCCACTTGATGCGTGTAATTTAAAACTTTCTCGGTAATTCACAGTTAGCCAATGTCCATAAAGTTTGGCGACACCGTAAGGACTACGAGGATAAAATGGCGTATTTTCAGATTGACGTTCAGCTTGAATTAAGCCAAACATTTCACTCGTTGAGGCTTGGTAAAATCTTGCATCAGAATTCACTTTACGAACGGCTTCAAGTAAATTCGCAACACCTATTCCAGTGACTTGAGCTGTTAATAACGGTTGATTCCAAGATGCCCCTACAAAACTTTGGGCGGCAAGATTGTAAACTTCATCGGCTTTTGAGGTTTCTAATCCACGAATTAAAGAACTCACATCAACCAGATCACCATCAAGTAAATTTACCGAATCAATAATGCCTAATTCACGCAAACGCCATGTTGTATCAGTGCTTCTTCTCGCAATCAAACCATAAACTTGATAGCCCTTATTCAATAAAAGTTGTGCTAAATAAGCCCCATCTTGTCCCGTAATTCCAGTAATAAAAGCAGATTTCATTTTTCCTCCTCAATATGATTGATAAGATTTTTCTTCAACAATGGCACTTCCGAGCAAATCGTTAATTTGTCGTTTTATTGCCGCGCGTTTGTCATTGCCGAAATAAACTTTACGCGCAAGTTGGACAAACGCATCATCAAAATTCTGTTTGCGTTCACAATCACGTTTGCCATCTTCAACGTCCCATAATTCACTATTGATGCTTTTAAGTTGTTCAATTAAATCAGATAAGCCCACAGGAAAACGTGCTATACCACCAACCACTTTTTCAATTTCTGTTCGTTCACGTTCAACATTAGCGAGTTTTTCCGGATCATTTAATTTTTCTGCTTTGATATGTAAAATCGTCAATTTATCAAAGACTTCTCCCCATGAAACTGGAAGTAAGGGCATTGTTATCCAATTACTCGTTTGCATTACTGTTCCTCCTTAAAAACTTCCCATTCAACGTTAATCTGTTGGCAAACATTGTTATGCGTTTTCATAAATTCGCCAATCTGTTCCATTTTAATTTCACCACGGTCTAATTTCCCTCTAAATAATGGATCAAGAACGTATTGATGAGATTTAATTCTGAAATCTACTCCACAATAAACCCCTAACGGCGTGTTTGCCCATTTGTTGGCAATCCATTGTCGGTTAAGGAATTGATCAAACATTTGTAAACTTTCTACAAGAATTGGACGAACATGCGTAGGATCCCAAATAAAATGATCATGTCTAGGATGCGGAACTTGAATGTGAATAATTGCCCCATGACAACACACGCGATAAAGCTCTTTAATAATGCCAAGATAAGTATCTCGACTTTGTCCTAAATGCTCAAGCACATGACTGAGTAATATTTCTTCTACACTATCAGTTTCCCACGGATAAGGGAATTGTTCTAAATAACAAACCATATCCGGATTACAGTCTGCGACATAATCGACATTCAACCAGCCTGGCAGATGTTTATCACCACAACCTAAATTTAATTTTAATTTTTCAGACATAACTATTCTTAACCTAATTGATTACTGTAAATTGATACGCGCAAAACCTGTCGTATTCACTTTTTGTTCACTTGGGAAACCTAGCATAATTAAGGTATCCAAATTACCCTGTTCTAAAGCTGGCTCTGCCCAAAATTGATAATCCAATTTATCTAATGCAATTACTACTTGTTGGGCATCGTTTTTACTGATTGGTGCAAAAAATAAGAAAGGGCGGCATTTTTTAACGGTATCTAATAGACTGCCAATTACCAATTTCCACGGTGTTGGTGGTGTGAGCAAAATAGCATGACAATCTGGGAGTTCTAATGAGTCAATGGTCAAGGCATTGACTTCAACTTGCCTGCGTGAATTTCCCCACTCTTCGGGATTCGACTCACCAAATGGATCGTTATCGTTAATATTTACTTTTTTACAGCCTACAGCAGGAATTGCATCATGCCAATGTAATTTTTGCATCGTAGATTTTGCCACAATGTCATTGGTGATGAGTGTGCGACGTTGCCAACGTGGTTCGAAAATATGTAGCATGCCTAAAGCACCTAACGAATTAGCTAAACTTACAGGTAAATCCGATTGCCCCGCTCCTACCAATACAGCGGTCATCCCCACTTTTAGAACGCTATTGGAAAGCGCAGCAAGACGCTGTTGTGCGCGTAGCCAAAAAGCACTCGGATAATCATATTTTAAATAATTCAAGCCATTACATATTCTGGTCGCATCAAATTTAGGCGAATGATTAGTAAACGTAATTCGACGTACTTCACCGCGTGTTTCATGACGTTGTTTAATTTTAGCATCCAACAATTTTAATATTTTTTTCGCATCTAGTTTTTTCCAAGCCTCGATATAATCATCTTTTACAGCCAACCATTCATCCTCATTACTGAATTTACATTTATTCCAGCCTGGTAAGTTTTGCGAATTAGGAATTTCAACAATACTTAAATAAGGATAATAAGGGGTATTTGTAGCTGGTAACGTTGAATGCAACGAAACTGAAGGTAACGAACAGGTATCTGCCATGTGCGTTGCAAAACTGTCCACAGTAATAACGCCATCCA
>DALYHZ010000165.1:0-5311 GCA_031970635.1 Methylococcaceae bacterium
CCCGACCTCGTGTTGAGGTGGGCAAAGAATAGCGGGTGAGTGTTGGTGTGTCAAATTCATTTTTTCACCTCATACAAAAAAGCATTCACGCTATCAAGATAAACAGGACGGCTTGAAATACCCTCAAATTTGCCTGTTGGTGCTTTAATTCGCCCTGTTGCAATGTTCTGGTGTATTCGTTTAATCAAATTCACTCGTAGGCTTTTTGGCAGGTCGTTTTGCTCAATGAAATTTAAGACGGCTTTGCCGATTGAAATGACCTCGCGTTCTGGTGAGTTCGTCATCATTTCGCGCTACCAAAACTAGCAATCAAAGCATCAATGTCTTCAACGCGCCATGCGGTCGTGCGTTCACTAATTTTGATAGGCTTAGGATATTTGCCAGACTTAACGCCGTTTAGAAACGATGTGCGACTGATTGGAATAATGGGAGGTATTGGTGGGTTAGCTTTTGAATTGCCGATAATGTGCCAAATTCTGTAAAAACCTTTTGTTGCCATGTTATGTACTCGCTGGAGTGTTGTTGAACATGGTTAGTTATTATTAACATTTTTTTACTGAATGAAAGGCATGAAATCGTGTCATTTTTGTGCAGGCATGAAATCGAACGAAATTTATGTATAACATAAAATTATGATTTTTTTATGCCGGCATGAAATTACGCAAAAAAAATGCCGGCATAAAAATGAGTGAAATTTATGCCACTTTTTTACTTTCCTTTGAATGAACTAAGTTGCGCCTCGATAGCTGATACTGTTTCATTTCGCAATAACCATTCGGCTTTTGGCTTTGTTGTCCGTCGCAGTTTATCAACTGTATCAATGTGCTGATAATCTGAAAAAATAAGGTTAGCAATCTTTGCTTGAGTTATCTTTTTGCCTTCAATCGCGGCACTCAGTGTTAAATCAATGTAAGGCAATAGCCGTAATTCATGCCAATAATTCAAATCTTTATCGGTAAAATTATTTTTGTTCGATTCGTAACCCGTTGCTTTTCTGTACTCGGTTAGCCAGTGTTGAAAGTCGCTTAGTATTTGCTCATCTGTAGCGGTTAAATCGATGGTTAGATTGGCATGAGGGATCACACTCACACCAACTTTTTGGTGACAAATAAAATCGTATGGCGTGTATATAGCAGCATCTAGTTCTGCGTCGTATTCTTCATTTTCGTCATATTCTTCGCATAGATTCCAAATATCTTGCAATGATTCATCTGCGGATGTGCGGCTAATCCACCTAAGATATGCTGGTGTACTGAACACAGAATAAGTATTGAATTGATATACGCTTAGGCTATGGTAGCGTTCCATCAATTCGCCTAGAACTTCATTATCAAATAACCATATCGGATTTTTTTGTAATCCTTTCATTATCGATAAAACATCACGTTCGGATTTTTTTAAAATTAAGCGAGAAATAAAATTACGCACATCTATTTGAGTATGCCAACCGCTCAAATCCATGCTCGCTAATTCGTCATAGTTACTTAAATCAAACCAGCTAACATCAAGTTCCTCTGCCATTATTTGCACTCCATTAAAGTGTTTGCCATTACGAAAAAAATAACCAGAAATGGGGTAATGAATTCCACTTGTTGCCCCGTCGGGCTATCTGGTTAAAACTGGGGTTGTTGCTTAATTTCGTTTCATAAAAAACGTTCGTATTAGCGAGGCAGACGGTACAGCTAACGCGCCACCAGCTAAAGCATCGTGATTATTGACACCTAAATAAACCGCCGCGCCAACGCATACCAGACAAATCACAAATCCTGCTAATTGTCCTAAAGAATCGTTTTTAAACACCGCTTTGCTTTGTGCCTCGGCTAAATCGAGTTGTCTTTGTTGCGCGGCAATGTTGGCTTGCATCACCTGTTTATCAATTTCGTGCCGTGCGTGTGCTTCTTGTTCAACAAGTGTTAATAGTCGGTTTGCAGTGCCTTCTAATGTGGCTTCAAATTCGCGCAATACATTCGGTGGCGGCAAAATGCCTTGATAGTGGAAGGTCTCAACAATTTGTTCATTTTGCTGTGGGTTCATAATTTCCTAATACGCGCTTAAAGTCGTTGCCAATTTTCACCCAGTCCTTCGCAAGTCCTTCGCAAAGGTTGTCGCTGTAAGGCGATTTGATTTCATTAACTTGCTGTAATGCAGGCATCTTGAATGGTTCATATAGCATCACTGGAGCGCAAAGCCCTTTAAAAAATCCCTCAATTAACGCCTGTTTTGGTGTTTGTGATAAATCAATACTCATGCTTTCCCCTGTGTTATTTCTGTGATTTTCAACCGTACTAAGCCGCTTTCTCAAAAGGCACAACCACGCCAATACGTTTTAAGTTATCGAGGTAATCTGCCCATGACTGCATCATTTTTCGGCGTTCTTCTAAATGTGCCGTTCTGTTGTACGCTCTACCGTTTGGGTCACGAACGGCGTGTGCTAATTGATGTTCAATAAAGTCAGGTCGAAAGCCTAACACTTCATCAAGTAACGTTCGGGCAGTGGCTCTAAATCCGTGCATCGACACTTCGTCTTTGCTAAATCCCATGCGGCGTAATGCCGCCAATAATGCAACGTCTGACATACACCGCGAACCGTCGGGCGTTCTTTCACTGGGAAACACAAAACGTCCATGACCTGTAAGCGGCTGTAAATTTTCAAGGGCTTTTATGACTTGGTTTGCTAATGGCACGATGTGATGAACGTTGGTTTTCGTCACTAAATACCGCCATTCTTTCGTGTCAAAATCTATGTGTTCCCATTCCATGCCGCGCAATTCACTCGGTCGAACAAACACCAATGGCGCGATTTGCAAAGCGGTTTTAACGATTATTGACCCCGCGTAACCATCAATTACCCGAAGTAATCCGCTTAATTCTTTTGGATTTGTAATTGCTGAAAAATGACCACCATTTACAGGTTTAAGTGAGCCTTTTAATGCTTGCGTTATGTCTGTTTCCAGTCTGCCTGTTGCAACCGCATAGCGAAAAATCGCGCCACACGTCCAAAGCGTTCGATGTGCGGATTCAATCGCGCCACGATCTTCAATTCTTCGCAATACCGTTAGCAATTCGGGGGCTTTGATATTTAAAATTGGCTTATTGCCAAAATAGGGGAAAACGTCACGCTCCAAACCGCCTATTGTCCGTTTTTGGTGACTTTCTGATTTATCGGACATATTACGTTCAAACCATTCACGCGCTAATACTTCAAAACTATTTGCCGCGCTATTGACGTTGGCTAATTTAATTGCCTTTCTGTTTTCGCTGGGGTCGATTCCATCGGCAAGTTGTAAGCGTGCTTCATCGCGTTTGTCGCGTGCCTGCTTCAAACTGGTTTCAGGATAAACACCAAGAGCTAATAATTTTTCTTTGCCGTCGATTCGATATTTCAAACGAAAGTATTTTGAACCGTTTGGATTAACCAACAGAAACATACCTTTTTCGTCTGAGAGTTTATAAGGCTTATCTTTGGCTTTAGCGTTTTTACAGGTGGTATCTGTGAGCATTGGGGGGTATCGATTTTGGGGGTGTTGAATGTACCCCGAAAAATACCCCTTAAATCGGGGGTATGTCAATGTATTTTATTGAACATCGTTGAACAATAAAAAAGCCACTAACCCTTTCGAGTTGCGGCTTTGTGAATCTTAATAAACGTCTTTGGACTTATATTTGGTGGAGGCGGGGGGAATTGAACCCCCGTCCGTAAGCACTCCGCCACAAGGTCTACATGCTTATCTCGTGCTTTGATTTAGCTTTTGATATTCCGACGAGCCAAAAAAGTCAAAAGCGATTCTGTAAAGTTTTAGCGCATCCATCCCAGACAAACTTCAGCGCGATCTTATGTAAATGACCTCTGAGCGTTCCCGAAAGAACTCCACCCGCATAAGCACAGATGGTCAAAGGAATGGAGGCTGTTATTAAGCAGCGAGAGCCATTGAGTAGTTTTCGTCGTTTGCGAATACTTAAGTTTCAGTAGGATTTACGAGGTATACTGTCCTCGGCATGCACTCTAGGTTTTGCTACCCACGTCGAAGCCATGTCGCCCCCTGAGTTGTTGCACAGTCTACATGATAAATAAACGAATGCCAATTATCTTAAATCTAGTCGTGTAACATAGTGCTATAACTTTTTTCTACCACTGCCATAATGATTTATTTGTAGAAAACCATCAGTTTAATGACGAAGAATTGTGCTGTAGCATCAATTAGCTACAACGGCGTGATATAATTGCGCTTTTTCAAACTAACTCCTAAACCAAACCGTGTCTACTTCTACAGATGATATTTTAAAACAAGCCTTAGATGAGCTTGCCAAAGCAATCGATTTAACTAGCCTCGACGCAATTCGCGTTAATTATTTAGGTAAAAAAGGCATTTTTACCGCTCAAATGAAAGAACTTGGCGCATTACCTCCCGAAGAACGGCGTGATGCAGGGCAAGTCATTAACCAAGCTAAAGATGCGTTTCAAGAAAAGCTCGACGCAAAGAAAATTGAACTCGAACAAGCCGCTTTAGCTGCACGTTTAGCCAGTGAACGTATCGACGTAACGCTTGCAGGACGTGGGCAAAAAGTTGGTGGTTTGCATCCTGTGACAACGACGTTGCGCCGCATCAATAAAATTTTTGCTAGCGTTGGTTTTAACGTCGTTGAAGGTCCTGAAATTGAAGACGATTACCACAATTTCGAAGCCTTAAACATTCCCGCACATCATCCCGCACGCGCGATGCACGATACGTTTTATTTTGACGCGCACCGCGTTTTACGCACACACACGTCGCCCGTGCAAATTCGCGTGATGGAATCTGAAACGCCACCGTTAAAAGTGATTGCACCAGGTCGCGTTTATCGTTGCGATTCTGACATCACGCACACACCGATGTTTCATCAAATTGAAGGTTTTTTAGTCGATACGAACGTGAGTTTTGCTGATTTAAAAGGGGTGATTTATCAGTTTTTACAAGCCTTTTTTGAAACAAATTGCCAAGTGCGTTTCAGACCTTCTTATTTTCCTTTTACTGAACCATCAGCGGAGTTTGATGTCTCATGCGTAATGTGTGGTGGCGAAGGTTGTCGAGTTTGCAAACACACTGGCTGGATAGAAGTAGGCGGATGCGGAATGATTCATCCAGCAGTATTCAAATCTGTAGGAATTGATAACGAAATTTACAGTGGTTTTGCATTTGGTATAGGCGTTGAACGTCTTGCTATGATGCGTTATGGCATTAACGATTTGCGCTTATTTTTCGAAAACGATTTGAAATTTTTACAACAATTTAACTAAGGCAGGGACGTTTATGAAAATTAGTGAAACATGGCT
>DALYHZ010000165.1:5321-5970 GCA_031970635.1 Methylococcaceae bacterium
CGTTAATCCAGCAATTAGCACGGAAGAACTCGTTGCACAAATTACGATGGCAGGTTTAGAAGTCGATGCGGTAGAACCCGTTGCCGCGCAATTTAGCGGCGTGGTCGTCGGTGAAGTTTTGGAGACAGAACAACATCCTGATGCAGATAAATTGCGCGTTTGCAAAGTCAATGTCGGCGAGGCTGAACCGTTGCAAATTGTCTGTGGCGCAGCAAATGTGCGTGCAGGTTTGAAAATTCCCGCATCGGTCATCGGCGCAGTGTTGCCTGGTGATTTCAAAATCAAAAAATCGAAATTACGCGGCGTTGAATCATTCGGGATGCTTTGCTCGGCAAAAGAATTAGGTTTAGTTGCCGAAGCCGAAGGCTTAATGGAATTACCAGCCGATGCACCAGTAGGCGTAGATATTCGTGAGTATTTACAACTCAATGACAACAGTATTGAAGTCGATTTAACGCCAAACCGCGCCGATTGCTTGAGCGTTGAAGGTGTGGCGCGTGAAGTGGCGGTGTTAAATCAAATTCAATTTAATTCGCCTGCAATTGAACCCGCGACAGTAAGTATTTCTGACAAAATTAACGTTACCGTTGAAGCAACAGCGGCGTGTCCACGTTATTTAGGTCGCATGATTTCAGGCGTGAACAATAAA
>DALYHZ010000166.1:0-5961 GCA_031970635.1 Methylococcaceae bacterium
GTTTTGAGCAAAATCGATAGTTGAACTCAAAACATTTGTATCAGCGATAAAAAGATCCATTTTTCCATCTACTGAATAACCTGCTTGTAAGAGTGCTTTTGCAAAAACGTCTAATAAGAATGCGGCATCATCTGTCATGCTGCTTAGATTACGTTGTATCGTAAAATTTTTTTGCGATTGAATGAATAATTGACCAATACCTGCAACAACTAATAGCGCAAGCACCATGCTAATCATTAACTCAATCAGTGTTACACCTTGTTGTTTTTGAATCATGGTGTAACTTCCAAATAAAATGTGGCATCTGCTGATATGCCTGCTGTTTTATGATTCGTTTTTGCCCACGTTGTCACTAAGCACAACGATGTAGGATACGTTCCTTTACAAGAGCCTTTGTTGACATTACTACTTAATTGAATACTAACTACATCCGGATTTGTTGTTGAAATCGGTAAGATTTTTTTAGCCATATTTTTCCAGTAGCCATAATCGTTTGCAGCCATTTCAGTGGCAGTACAAGGAATTGATTGTGTACACAAATCCCCTGCGCCTGCTGTCACATTCGACCAATTAACGTTATTATTCGCACGAATGCGATCTTGCATCTCATAAGCGAGTAATGTTGCCTGCTGGTAATAATGTGCATCTTGATTATCACGCAAAGAAATTGTTTGCATTGCTGCCAGTCCTAACAGTCCAATTGCTAAAATAACCATTGAAATTAATACTTCAATTAGTGTAAAACCACACAAATAAGACGAATGTTTATTCAACTTACCCCCCTATGAAGTTATAAAAAATTTATAATAAACCGCGATTATAAATCTGCCCAATCCTGACTTACAATAATTTTACTTATACAAATGACAATAATTCAATCTTATGATTTACACTCGCATTCCACCGCTTCTGATGGTGCATTATCGCCTCAAGAATTAGTCAATCGAGCCAAAGAAAATGGTGTAACGACATTAGCCTTAACCGATCATGACACAACAGATGGACTAGCTGATGCACAAAAAGAAGCTGAACTCGTACAACTGCGATTTATCGCCGGCATTGAATTATCCGTGCAATGGGAAAAACAATGTTTACATGTTGTTGGTTTAAACATTGATTCCCAACATGACGCATTGCAAACCGTTATTCGTACCTGCGAAATTATGCGCTTAGAACGGGCTGAAAAAATTGCATTAAAACTTGAGAAAAAAGGTATTTTTGGCGCATTAGCCGCCATTCAAAATGTCGTTGGTGATGGTGGTATGATTACGCGTTCGCATTTTGCTGATTTTTTAGTTTCACGGTGTCACGTCGCCACGCCACAAGAAGCGTTTGATCGTTATCTTGCCGATGGAAAAGCCGCTTATGTGCCAACCATTTGGACACCTTTAGAATCTGCGGTAAAAGCCATTTGTGAAAGCGGAGGTATACCAATCGTTGCACATCCGATGCGTTATAAATTAACCGCAACGCGCATGAAAAAATTGCTTGGTGCTTTTAAAAATATGGGCGGGCAAGGCATGGAAATCGTCACTGGTCGTTATAATCCAGATGAAATACGAATATTGGGCAATTATGCCAAGCAATTTGAATTAGTCGGCTCAGTCGGCTCAGATTTTCATAGTCCTGCTAATCAGTGGATTGAACTTGGACGACTCGCGCCGTTACCTGCTTCTGTTAAACCCGTTTGGGAATTATGGCAATGAAACCATTTTGGGAATTTAAAACACTAACTGAAATGACACGCGACGAATGGGAATCACTTTGTGACGGTTGCGGACAATGTTGTTTACACAAAATACAAGATGAGGATACGGATGAAATTTATATTACGCGCGTGGCATGTAAATTATTGGATTTAAAAACGTGTCGTTGTAAAAGGTATGAGGAACGAACTCAATTTGTTCCTGATTGTTTGGAATTACACGATGTGAGTTTTAATCAATATGATTGGTTGCCTAAAACTTGTTCATATCGATTGTTATACGAAGGAAAAGCGTTACCTGAATGGCATCCGTTACTTTCAAGACAACAAAATAGCGTAAAAAAAGCAGGAATTACTATCAGCGATTACGCTATTTCAGAAACTCAAATTAAAAATATGGACGATTTAGAAGATTACATTCTGGAATTACAATCCTAATTTTTAAGCATAAAAAAAGGATTGCAAGTTAACTTGCAATCCTTGTATTTCCTAAAACTTTAGGCAATTACGCCGTTTTGTTCTTCGGTTTCTTTAATGGCTTCTTTAATGCTCAAACGCACACGACCTTGCTTATCGATTTCAAGCACTTTCACTTTAACCACATCGCCTTCATTTAAACGTTCGCTGACTTTATCAACACGTTCATCTGAAATTTGCGAAATGTGAACTAAACCGTCTTTGCCAGGTAAAATCGTGACAAATGCACCGAAATCCATCAAGCGAACGACTTTACCTTCGTAGATTTTACCTACTTCGACTTCTGCGGTAATTTCTTCGATTAAACGACGTGCTTCTTCGCCAGCGGCTTTATCAACAGAAGCAATTTTTACAATACCATCGTCAGTTAAATCAACGCTTGCACCGGTTTGTTCGGTAATGCTACGAATGGTTGCGCCACCTTTACCGATAACTTCACGAATTTTGCTTGGATCAATTTTGAACGTGATAATGCGAGGAGCAAAATCTGACATTTCTTCGCGCGACACCGATAACGCTTTATTCATTTCACCTAAAATATGCAATCGCCCTTCTTTTGCTTGTGCAAGAGCAACTTTCATAATTTCGGCTGTGATGCCATCGATTTTGATGTCCATTTGCAAAGCAGTAATACCTTCTGCCGAACCTGCGACTTTGAAATCCATGTCGCCTAAATGGTCTTCGTCACCCATGATGTCAGAAAGTACCGCAAAACGGTCGCCTTCTTTAATTAAGCCCATGGCAATCCCTGCAACAGGGGCAGAAAGCGGCACACCCGCATCCATCAACGCTAAACTACTGCCGCAAACCGAAGCCATTGAACTCGAACCATTTGATTCGGTAATTTCTGAAACAACGCGAATTGAGGATGGAAATTCTTCCATATCCGGTAATACCGCCATAACGCCACGTTTTGCTAATCGACCATGACCAATTTCACGGCGTTTTGGTGAGCCAACAAAACCCGTTTCACCGACGCTAAAAGGTGGGAAATTGTAATGCAACATGAAAGGTTCTTTATATTCACCTGCCAACGCATCAATCACTTGCGCATCACGTTGTGTGCCTAATGTGGCGACAACCAACGCTTGCGTTTCACCGCGCGTAAATAAAGCTGAACCGTGTGTGCGTGGCAAAACACCGGTGCGAATGGTAATTGGACGAACTTGATCTAACGGACGACCATCAATTCGTTGGTTATCATTTAAAATCGCACTACGCACCACGTCATATTCCAATGTTTCAATCACACTTTTAACCGCTAATTCACTGTAGGCTTCATTAGCTGTTAATTGTTCAATAATTGCGGTGCGAATTTCTTTAAGTTTATCTTGGCGAATCAATTTTTCAGGAATCGAATATGCCGCTTTCACATCGGCTTCAATGGCATTGCTCACTAAACGAATCAGTTCGTGATCGGTTTCAGGAGCAACCCATTCCACCACGCCGCGACCTGCCATTTGTGCAAATTCGTTAATGGCGTTAATGGCGGTTTGCATTTGCTCATGACCAAACAACACTGCGCCAAGCATCACATCTTCAGATAATGATTTTGCCTCAGATTCGACCATTAAAACCGCTTGAGCCGTACCAGCAACAACCAACGTTAAATCAGATTCTTTTAGTTCTGTTGGTGATACATTGAGTAAATATTGACCATCTTTATAACCAACACATGCCGCGCCGATAGGACCATTAAATGGCAAACCTGAAATAGCCAACGCCGCTGATGCTCCGAGTAAAGCTGGAATTTCTGTATCTACATCTGGATTTAATGACACCACAGTGGCAATAATTTGCACTTCGTTGGTGTAGCCTTCAGGAAATAAAGGGCGAATGGGGCGATCAATTAAGCGAGAAATTAAGGTTTCTTGTTCAGAAGGACGACCTTCGCGTTTGAAAAATCCTCCCGGAATTTTACCTGCTGCGTAGGCTTTTTCTTGATAATTAACCGTTAAAGGAAAAAAATCACCGCCTGCGGCTTCTTTTTTTTCAACAACGGTAACAAGCAGAGATGTTCCGTCTACATCAATTATCACTGCACCGTCTGCTTGACGGGCAATTTCACCGGTTTCGAGCGTAATTTTTTGATCGCCGTACTGAAATTCTTTCCTAATAGGATTCACTATGAGGTTTCCTTTGTTTGAAGGTAATTTGAAAAAATGTGTTTGTTCTGTTTGTAATTAAAGCAAAAACGGCACAAGGTGTGCCGTTTTTAAAGAGGTTTTTATTTACGCAACCCTAGGCGTGTAATCAATGTGCGATAACGTTCGCCATCTTTATTTTTCAAATAGTCGAGCAATTTGCGACGTTGGTTAACCATGCGTAACAAACCACGACGTGAATGGTTATCTTTTTTATGCGCGGCAAAATGCGGTGCTAAATGTTGAATATGCGCCGTCAATAACGCGATTTGAACTTCTGGTGAACCGGTATCTGTTTCTGATTGACGATAGGCTTCGACGACGGCTTTTTTTTGTGCTGCTGTAAATGGCATTGCTTATAATCCCTAAGATTAAAAATAATCAAAAAATAAAAGTTTCCACGTTAGGGTGTAGAAACCGAAGTGTTAGCTATTCAAATTGAACAATCTAACAGGGGTTATCTTATCATTTAATCCAATTTCCCCCAACCCTAAAAATAGATTCTCTGCATACAATCGAACATTTCCCTTGATTTCATTTTCTTTAAAATCAATCGATTGACCATATCGAATCGCCGTTGTTTGTTCAGAAGACAAATAAATTGCCGGTAATTTTTCTAACGGTTTATCGACCGAAATTAAATTCGCATGTAATTCTTCAGAAGACATCGCGCTAAGTTGTTCGATGGTTTTTGCTTCATCTAACAAGAATTGTCCGGCTTGAGTACGCCGTAGCGCGGTAACTGTTCCACCACAGCCTAAATCGTGTCCAATATCTTCGGCAAGCGAGCGAATATAAGTACCTTTTGAACATGCCACATCGAGCGTTAACGTTTCGGGCGTAAATTCAAGTAGATTTAATTCGTAAATCGTAATATTGCGCGGTTCACGCTCAATTGTGATACCGTCTCGTGCGAGTTCGTAGAGTTTTTTACCGTTATATTTTAAGGCTGAGTACATCGGTGGTACTTGGGTTTGTGCGCCGGTAAATTTTGCTAAACACGTTTGAATTTGCTCAAGTGACAAGGGCTGCACAGGTTTGGTTTCAAGGATTTGCCCTTCTGCATCACCGGTATCGGTCATCACACCAAGTTTTACCGTCACTTGATAACGTTTGTCATCATCGAGCATTAACGCCGAAACTTTGGTCGCTTCACCAAAACACAGCGGTAATAATCCAGTTGCCAAAGGGTCTAAACTGCCCGTATGTCCAGCTTTATTCGCATTAAATAACCGCCGAACTTCTTGCAACGCTTTATTTGATGAAACTCCTAAACGTTTATCTAACAAAATAATACCGTGGACATTTAAACCCGATTTGCGTTTACTCATTTATTCTGTCCTTATTACTTCCCGCTAAAGCGTGAAATTCCCACCGCTTCACGCAACTGGGTAATAAACGGCTGACTAATTGCCCGTGCTTTTGCCGCACCGGCTTGTAATTTCGCTTCAATTTCGTCGGGCTGTTGCAATAACGCTTCGTAACGTTCCCGCGCTGGCGCAACTTCGGCATTCACTTTTTCAAACAAAATTGTTTTCATCTCGCCCCAACCAATGCCTTCGGCGTAACGTTTCGCCACTTCTGCCACTTCATCAGCATTCGCAAACGCTTTGTACATACTAAACAATGTGCAAT
>DALYHZ010000167.1:0-455 GCA_031970635.1 Methylococcaceae bacterium
GTGGTAACGCATAAGAAAAGCAAAACGACGACAATTTTATCGTCACTTGTTGCCGTTTGTTGTGGGTATTTTTTTCAACTGCGACAAAATTGCGACATTTTTTAGCCGGCATAAAAAAAAGGCTTCGATGTTATTCGTAAGCCTTGATTTATTTGGTGGCGATGGGTGGGGTCGAACCACCGACCTTGGGGTTATGAATCCCACGCTCTAACCAACTGAGCTACATCGCCTTAACTCTTAGGAATTATAGGGATTTACCCCCATTTTGTCAAACGTTGAACCTAAAATGCACAACATCGCCATCTTTTACCACATAATCTTTACCTTCTAATCGCCATTTGCCCGCATCTTTTGCCCCTTGTTCACCTTTGTAAGCAATGAAGTCTTCATAGGCAATCACTTCGGCACGGATAAATCCGCGTTCGAAATCGCTGTGAATTACGCCAGCGGCTTGT
>DALYHZ010000167.1:465-5916 GCA_031970635.1 Methylococcaceae bacterium
GCACCAACAGGAATTGTCCACGCTCGAACTTCTTTTACGCCTGCTGTAAAATACGTTGCGAGTTGCAATAATTCATAACCTGCGCGTACCACACGATCTAACCCCGCTTCTTCCATTCCTAAATCATCTAAAAATTCCTTTTTTTCATCATCGTCTAACTGCGCGATTTCTGCTTCAATTGCCGCACAAATTGGTACAACGCGCGCGCCTTCTTTTTCTGCAAAATCGCGAACTTTATCGAGTAATGGATTATTTTCAAAACCATCATCTTGTACGTTAGCAATATACATGGTCGGCTTTAACGTAATTAAGCATAAATCCCTGACTAATGCTTTTTCTTCTTCATCTAATCCCAACATACGCGCAGGTTTACCGGCATCTAATTGAGCAAAAATACGTTCTAAAACACCTTTTCTAGCTTGTTCTTCTTTATTCCCCGTGCGAGCAATTTTTGCGGATTTAAGCAAGGCTTTTTCCACCGAAGCCATATCAGCTAAAGCCAACTCGGTGTTAATGACTTCAATATCTGAAAGCGGGTCAATTTTTCCTGCAACATGCACCACATTATCATCTTGAAAACAACGCACCACATGTGCAATGGCATCATTTTCACGGATATTAGCTAAAAATTTATTCCCTAAACCCTCACCTTTTGAAGCCCCTGCCACTAAACCAGCAATGTCGACAAATTCAATAGTAGTTGGTAACACACGCTCTGGCTTTACAATCAATGACAGCGCATCTAAACGTTTATCTGGTACAGGAACAACCCCCACATTAGGATCAATGGTGCAGAATGGATAATTTTCTGCGGCAATTTTTGCCTTGGTAAGCGCGTTAAATAAAGTTGATTTTCCAACGTTGGGTAAACCTACGATTCCACAATACAATGCCATAACAGTCTCTGATTACTCTTTGTAAATTAAATTTTTAAATACTCAAGTGCGAATTATACAAGCTAACACGTTTGTAAAACGCATTATTTGCTGACTACATGTAATTTTAAAAATACGGCAGCAACACAATTTTAATTTCACTAATTTATTTAGTGATATTTAATTTCAAACACATAATGTCCACATAATCTTTTTTTACAATCGTTCCAAGTTGTAAATTTAACAGCTACGGAGCATTCACATGTTAGGTAAAAATAGGTTAGGTTTTATATTAAATGAAGAATCACGCAAATTAGAAGCGCAGTTTGTTCCAGATAAAGTCGATAAATTTGAATTCACGGTTGCGTTAGTAAAACAACAATTAAGTGAAGAAAATTTTCTTCACTTATTCATTTCAGAAAGTTCATTATTTCAACTGGTTCGCACTTGTAATACGGCAACTGAGCCGGTGCAAATGGAAATTGGCGAGTTAAGAGATGCCAGTGGTGAAATTATTGTTTCTAAAGATGAAATGACCGCAACATTGATATATTCACCCGCTTTTGGCGGTAAATCCTTAACACTCAGCGATGTGCATCATTGTTTGCAACAAGCCAGTATTACTTATGGCGTTATATCAGACCAAGAAATTGAAGAGATTTTAAAGCAAACCCAAATTTCAGAGCAGATTATTGCCAAAGGATTGCCACCAGTTGCAGGTGTAGATGCTACGTTTGAAAGTCTCATTCCAGAACGTGTAAAAGAACCGTGTGCCGACGAAGAAACCGTTAATTTTCGAGATTTAGGCGAAATCGTGACTGTTCAAGAAGGACAGCGCGTTATGCGTCGCATTCCTGCACAAGCGGGTCAACTAGGCTACAATGTTTTTGGCAATTTCATTGATTGCTATCACGGTGAAGACATACCTTTTTCATCCAACAAAAAAGGGGTTTATATTGATCCAGATGATAGCAATTATTTATGTTCAGAAATTGTTGGCACACCTGTTTTAATCCCAAATGGCATCATTGTATTGCCAATTTTGACTCTAAAATGTGTGGATCTTAAATCAGGAAATATTCGTTTCACAGGTGGCGTAAATGTGCAAGGCGATGTTGAAAGTGAAATGAATGTTTATGCCTTAAATGACTTAGTCATAGAAGGAAATGTGGAAAATGCAACGCTGGAATGCGGTGGTTCGCTAACCGTTTTTGGAAGCATACAAAATTCGCGTTTAAAAGCAGATGGCGATGTCTATTTACATGGTGGAATCAATGCAAGTCGCGTTATTTCTCATGGTTCAATAGAAGTGATGTTTGCTGAACACAGTGATGTTGAAGCTGGAATTGACATTACTGTTTGTGATTATGCTTTAAACAGTGGCTTATTTGCTGGAAATAAAATAACCGTTGGTCAAAAAGGCAAACGAAAATCGTTAGTGGGCGGTATAGCATGGGCAATGTTAGAAGTTAAAGCCGCTGTATTTGGCATTCCCACCGAGAATAAAACCATTATTCGCGTAGGTTCTGACCCGCATATTCAAAAGAAACTCGATGAATTGAATAATGCCCTTCTCACCAATGACAAAGAACAAAATCGCGTCAAAAAACTCCTCGAATACATCCATACCAAAAAAGAAAAAGTCACTGAATCAACCGAGCTTACAGAGCTTACAAATTTGAATGAACGCTCAGAACTTACCTTACATAAATTGATTTCTGAAAGTGAGATTTACAATAAAGAATTAACCATGCTATATGACAACTTAGCCATGATTAAATACGCCAAAATAATCGCTGAACGGCGCGTAAACATTGGCAGTGAAATTCGAATTTCTCAAGCATTATTGAAAACAGACAAGCCTTTAGGTAGAAGCGTTTTTAGAGAAAATCGAGGTGAAATTGAAGTTGTCAGCAAATTATCAGCCTTGCTTAGCAACAGCGCGTTAGACCGAAATCGCTCACAAACATGAGGTTATAAAAATGAATAATTTCATTATTGGTAGGCAACAAATTTTTGACAAAGACTCAAATGTTTATGCTTATGAGCTTTTATTTAGAGGTAATGATTTCGACCTTGTGAATAATCACGAAGCCACGCGGGCAACACATCAAGTCATTACAGATGCTATTTTAGAAATAGGGTTGAATAATATCGTTGGAGAACATAAAGCCTTTATCAATTTCACGACACAAAATATTTTAGAAAAAACACCGCTTGATTTACCCAAAAATCGTATTGTCATCGAAGTATTAGAGAATGTGAAAATTGATTTGCGCGTCATTTACAATTTATACGAGATGTCCCAAAAAGGTTATTTAATCGCATTAGATGATTTCGTTTTTGCCGAAGAGTGGCGACCGTTATTAGAATTTGCCGATATTATTAAACTTGATGTCTTAGAAATGGGTGAAGAACGTGTTCGAGAAACGATTGCCCAACTCAAACCCTACAAGGCAAAAATTTTAGCTGAAAAAGTCGAAACGTATCAGCAATATCAATATTTACTTGAACTAGGTTGTGATTATTTTCAAGGCTTCTTTTTTAATGAACCTCATTTAATTGCAGGTAAACGAATAGGGTTAAATCAATTAGCAACATTACGTCTTTTAGCCATTGTTAATGACGTTAATGTTGAATTTAACGAATTAGCGAAAGAAATTTCACAAAATTTATGTCTAAGTTACAAAATTTTGTGCTATGTGAATTCTGCGTTTTATCCGACTTCTATTAAGATAAAATCGATTGCACAAGCCATTACTTATCTTGGATTAAATGAATTAAGGCGTTGGATGAGCCTTGTCGTCTTATCTTCATTATCAAACAAGCCCCATTTCATCATACAAAATGCTTTAATTCGGGGAAAAATGTGTGAATTGTTAGCTAAACTCGAACAAAAAAATACAGAAAAATATAACGAGTTTTTTCTCATTGGCATGTTGTCGTCACTCGATATTATTTTAGACATTCCACTTAACGAAACCATTGAACAATTACCATTAAGCGATCACATCAAGGAAGCTATTTTGTATCGTAAAGGATTAGGTGGTAATGCGTTAAATTGCGTTTTAAATTACGAGGTCGGTAATTTTGAGCAAGTCACCTTTAATGGTTTTTCTCGCGCTACCATCAGCAAAATGTACATTGAAAGTGTTATTTGGACAAAATATAACTTCTAAAAATCAAAACACACAATTTCCACACAATCTTTACTTAGAATTTATTCTGACTGCGTTTCACCACTGGTTTTCTTCAACAAAAATAAGAATAAATTTTATGACTTTTAACAACAAAGAAATTGAATTAAATGATAGTTCCATAATTGTAATTCTTTATGTAAACGATGAATTTGTGAAAATTAGCGGTTATAGTCGTGACGAAATCATTGGAAAAAATCATGACATTATTCACCATCCGGATATGCCTATCGAAATTTTTAATGATTGTTTTAAATCTCTTACGGCTGTTTATCCTTGGAGTGGTGTTTTAAAAAATTGCGCGAAATCTGGAAATTTCTACTGGACACACACTAACGCTATTGCTGAATTTACAACAGGCGTTGTTTCAAATTATTTGCTAGTAAGTTTCGCGCTTAAAAAAGGCGAAAAAAAGAAAACCGAAATACTTTACGCCGCGCTAAAAGCCCAAAAATTATCCCTTGAAAAATCAGCATTTCATCGCATCACAGAAACCTTAAACGGTATTTCAAAAAATAAAAAATTAGCGTTGTCGCTCACAGGTTTTGCAATTCCCAGCGTGTTAATCGGTTACGAGATGTTGTTATCGCATGATTATTTGGCATTTGCAGGCATCTTCATTTCAAGCAGTATCGCAATTTTAAATATCAACGCAGTACATCGCTTAAATACCGTCTTAGATACCAGCACCACTTTATTTTATCGCCTAGCCTCCAAAAAATTTGGCAATCAATTCGATTTAAAAAAAGCGGGCTTAGTCGGTGATTTTTATCGTGGTTTATTTTCAATGGATGTAAGTTTAAGTTTGGATATTGCAGAAACTAATCGTCAAAACAATGAAAATTTGCGAATAAGACATGCGCTTGATTCCGTGCATTCTGCCGTTTTGGTTGCTGATACGGATTATAAAATAATCTTTTATAATCAAAGCGCGAAGCAAATTTTTCAAAATTATGAATCGCAATTTAAACAAAAAGTTTTGCATTTCAACGCAAACAAAATTTTGGGCGTAAATATTGATTTCTTTCATACAAATCCTAAAAAACAACGTGAGTTACTCGCGAAATTGACAGGGCATTATGAAGCAGAGTTAACACTAAGTGATCGTGTGTTTACCGTGTCTGCGACAGCCGTTTTTAATCATCAAGGCGAAAAAATTGGCTATGTGGCAGAATGGCTTGATAAAACAAATGAGGTTCAAGCCATTAGAGAAATTTCCAAAGTGGTCAAAGCGGCCGTCTTGGGTGATTTTTCTATTCGGATTCCTGAAAATGAGCAATGTGGTTTTCTCTTAGAACTCTCACACAATCTTAATCTTTTACTCGAAAGCGTGAACGATAATTTAAATGAATTAGAAATGATGTATATTTAATATGTAT
>DALYHZ010000168.1:0-5851 GCA_031970635.1 Methylococcaceae bacterium
CGCAAATCAACCACCGCCATCGCATTTACTTGTTCTTTTCCTAAAACATCTAATGTTTTCATAAATCGTTGTAACTTTTTTAACTGCTCATTTCGTCCCAGTAAAATTTCCAATCCTGTTGTTAATTTAATTTTCCATGCCCAGCGATTATTGATACTAAATTCTGCCATTTGCATTGCTTGATCAGCTAATGCGGTATTTACCCCTTTCATAATTTCTAGTGATTTTACTTGTTGACCTTCAGGACCGTATAAAATTGGCAAATTTGCAAACGGTTCAATGTCTTTTGGATTGATAATATCGCCACGGCTATTCACTAATGTGTCATCGCCCCACCGCACAAATGGATGCTTTTCTTTAATTTTAATCGCTAACGCATCGGGCCAGACACGATTTACTTGCACACTTTCAACCCACACTAATTGTTTCAAAGCGTCTTGAATTGCCTGTACATCTGCCTCAAAAAAACCGACATTAACCAGTGGCTCTAACACAGCTTTAATTTCATCTTTACTGATATATTGAAATGCGCCCTCAATTCTCACATATTTAATAGGGACAACTTCTTTTACAGAATAAACTAAGCTCGTGAATAACGCCATAATGACGATAATTTTTAGCAAACGCACAGGTTATTTCCGTAAACTCGTTTCAAGAATTCGCCACACAAGCTCATTAAAATCAATGCCTGCTTGCTTTGCCGCCATTGGCACTAAACTGTGGTCTGTCATACCTGGAACGGTGTTAACTTCAATCAGTTGCGCTTGTCCATTTTTGTTGATAAAAACGTCAACTCGCGCCCATCCCTGAACACCAATCATATCACTTGCTTGCAACGCCAATTGTTGTAATTGTAATTCTTGTTCGACATTCAAACCACAAGGACAATGATATTGGGTTGTCGTCGAATTATATTTCGCTTCGTAATCATAAAATTCACGCGGTGTTTCCAAACGAATCACCGGTAACGCTTTGCCCTGCAAAATGCCAACGGTATATTCATTACCTGTTACCCATGCTTCGGCGTAGACTTCGCAATTACACGCTAATGCAATTTCTAAAGCCTTAACCAATTCATCCCGATTTTTCGCTTTACTCATGCCGACGCTTGAACCTTCGAGCGACGGTTTAACGATAATTGGAAAACCCAACGCTTCGATGCAGGCATCAATATCATTTTCGGTTTTCAACACAAACCAATCGGGTGTTGGCAAACTCGCACCGCGCCAACAAAGTTTTGTGCGTAATTTATCCATTGCAAGCGCAGATGCTAATACGCCACTGCCAGTGTAAGGCATGTTTAAAACTTCTAAAATTGCTTGCAAAACACCATCTTCGCCGCCACGTCCATGAATGATGTTAAAAACGCGATCAACATTTAAATGCGTTAAACATTCCATCACATCGCCTTTGACATCAACGGCAATCGCGTTAACGCCGCGAGCAATTAACGCCGAATGAACCGCCGCACCACTTCGCAAAGACACTTCACGCTCTGCCGCGTTGCCGCCCATCAAAACAGCGACGTTGCCAAAATCTTCAGCGCGTCCGATTCGTTTTTGTACTGAGTTTTCACCCACAATACATACCTCTGTTTGTAAATTTATTCCGTGTTGTTGAAAAACTTGCGCTTGCACATAAGCAATCATTTTTTCAATATCTGCCGCTGTTGCCGTGCCTGTATTGATAATGAAATTGGCGTGTTTTTCAGAAACTTGTGCGCCGCCAATTGTAAAACCTTTCAAACCCGTTGCTTCAATCAAACGCGCGGCATAATCGCCTGTAGGATTTTTAAAAACAGAACCGCAACTGGGTTGATTAGTCGGTTGTGAATTAGCACGTTTAGCAAGCAAGTTTTTTATATTTTGTTGGCTTTCGCTGGTGTCACCACATTTTAATTTTAACGTGGTCGCTAAAAACCACTCGTCCGATTTTAAATTAACATGGCGATAACTGATTTCAAATTCGCTGGCTGATTTTATAAAAACATTGCCACGTCGATTAAGCATTTCCACCGTTTGGACAATTTCCCATGTTTCACCGCCGAATGCACCCGCGTTCATTTTTAACGCACCGCCCATCGTCCCAGGAATGCCTGCTAAAAATTCTGCGCCGACTAAACCTTGTTCAGCACAAAATTTTGCTACCAATGCACACGGTACGCCTGCTTCAACATAAACGATTTCATCGTCCATGCGTTGCATCGCTTTTAAACGGTTTTTCGTATTAATCACCGTGCCACGAATTCCACCATCGCGCACTAGTAAATTGCTGCCTAACCCCATCCAAAACAGCGGTTCATTTTCAGGCAGATTTTGCACGAACTGAATTAAATCCGCTTTATCCGCAGGTTGATAAAACCGTTCCGCAACGCCACCCACACGCCAACTGGTATAGTTTGCAAGTGGTTCGTTATAACGCATTTGACCAGACGGTTGCATCACGATTTAACCTGCCAATGCTTGTGAAAGTAGTTGCGGTAATTGTGTGGCAATTTGTCCGACATTTCCCGCACCCATTGTTAAAATCACATCGTTTCCGTGAACAATGCTTGCTAATAATTTAGGCAAATCTTCCCAATGTTCAACAAAAATGGGGTCAACTTGACCACGCAAACGAATTGCGCGACACAATGAACGACCATCTGCACCTGTAATCACACTTTCACCCGCAGCGTAAATGTCCATCAAAATCAACACGTCAACGCCTGCTAAAACTTGCACAAAATCTTCAAATAAATCACGGGTTCGCGTGTAACGATGCGGTTGGAAAATGACGATTGAACGGCGTGGCGCGTAGGCTTGTTTTAAGGCTTCCAATGTTGCCGCCAATTCGCGCGGATGATGACCATAATCGTCAACAAACGTCACGATGCCGTTTTTAACAGGGAAATCACCTTGAATTTGGAAACGTCGCCCGATGCCTTTAAATGCACTTAAACTGCATTGAATTGCCACATCATCAACAGCCAATTTAGTCGCAACTGCAATCGCGGCGAGCGAATTCAACATATTGTGCCAACCAGGCATATTGAGCGTGATTTCAAGCGGTGCGTAATCGCCACGACGTTGCACAGTAAAATAGGTGTGCATGCCTTCTTGACGAATGTTAATTGCTCGAAAATCTGCATCCTCATGAACGCCGTAAGTCACAACAGGTTTTGAAAGTGATGGCAAAATTTCACGCACCCCTTCATCGTCAAGACATAAAACTGCTAATCCATAAAAAGGCAAATGATGCAAAAACTCGATAAACGTTTCTTTCAAGCGAGAATAACTGTTTTCATAGGTTTCCATGTGGTCATGGTCGATGTTAGTCACAATCGCAATCATGGGCTGTAAATACAAAAACGACGCATCGCTTTCATCGGCTTCGGCAACTAAATAGCGTCCTGAACCTAATTGCGCATTCGTACCTGCGCTATTCAAACGCCCACCAATTACAAACGTTGGGTCTAATCCACCTTCGGCTAGCAAACTTGCAGTCAAACTGGTTGTCGTCGTTTTGCCATGTGTTCCCGCAACGGCAATTCCAAAACGAAAACGCATCAATTCCGCAAGCATCTCTGCGCGAGGAATCACGGGTATACGTTGTTGATAAGCTTCATCAACTTCGGGATTTTTACGGTCAATCGCACTCGAAACCACGACAACATCAACTTGCGTGATATTTTCACGTTGATGTCCAATGGTGATTGTGATTCCTAAATCTGCAAGACGCGCTGTTGTCGCACTTTCTTTAATATCTGAACCAGAAACAGCGTATCCTAAATTTAATAACACTTCCGCAATACCGCTCATGCCTGTGCCGCCGATACCAACAAAATGAATGCGCTGCACTGCGCCTAACGGACTGTTTGGAAAATTCATTTTTTTGCCTCTGAAATACAAATGTTTGCAACGGTTTCGGTTGCATTTAAATAAGCTAATGATTGTGCAATGACACGTCTTTCAGTCAAGTTTTCACACAAAATCTTAATTTGTTGCGCCAAATTCTCTGCCGTTAAATCACTTTGTTTAACTAAAATTGCCGCGCTTGCTTCGGTTAAGTATTTCGCATTTGCCGTCTGATGATCATCAATTGCTGTTGGCAGAGGAATAAAAATCGCGGGAATGCCCATCGCGGCAACTTCGCTCACTGTCATCGCACCTGCACGACAAATTACCAAATCTGCCCACAAATACGCTTCTGCCATATCGTCAATAAACGCATTTACATCTGCGCTTAAATTTAATTTTTTATAGTTTTCTGCCACTTCATTTTGCATTGCAGAACCTGTTTGATGACGCACTTGCACAGCATTTTTTAATAATGCAATCGCATTCGGCACATTTTCATTCAAGGCTTTTGCGCCTTGGCTGCCCCCAACAATTAAAATTTTTAAACTTTCCGCCTTTGTTTCCTGTTTTTGTTTCGTTACAGCATCAACAAAACTTTTTCTGAGGGGATTGCCCGTGCAAATGGCATTAAATTTCACATCAAAACTATTTGGAAAACCTTGCAAAACTTTCGTTGCAATTTTTGCCAGCAAACGATTCGTTGTGCCAACAATGCGGTTTTGTTCATGAATAATGAGCGGAATTTTCAGCATTCGCGCCATAAATCCACCAGGTGCGGCAACAAATCCGCCCATTCCCAAAACCACATCAGGCTTACGTTGTTTTAAAATTTTTCGTGCTTCTAAACATGATTTAGCGAGTTTAAAAACTGCCGTGACTTTGCTAAAAATCCCTTTGCCTCTAACACCCGAAACCGAAAGCCAGTCGATTTCAATACCATTTTCAGGAATCACCCGACTTTCTAAACCTGCTTTTGTGCCAAGCCACGAAACTTGCCAACCTTGTGTTTGTAAAAATTGTGCGACCGCCAGCGCAGGGAAAATATGTCCACCTGTGCCACCTGCCATAATCACGATTCGTTTAGTCATGCCAATATCCTTTTGGTAAATTTGCGTTATATTCAGTCACTTCGTGGTGAATGCGAAATAGCAACGCTACGGCGCAACACATAATCATCATACTGCCACCACCGTAACTCATCAGAGGCAGTGTTAAACCTTTTGTGGGCAACAAACCCATATTTACGCCCATATTCACAAAGGCTTGAAAGCCAAACCAAATGCCTAAACCATAAGCAACAAAAGCGGAAAATCGTTCGCCAATTTTTTCGGCAGCAACGCCAATTGCAAAGGCTTTCCAAACGAAAAGTGAAAATAACGCAATTATGCTCGTCACACCAACTAAGCCTAATTCTTCGCCAATCACCGAAAATAAAAAGTCAGTATGCGCTTCGGGTAAATAAAATAATTTTTGCAAACCGTTTCCAAGTCCTACGCCAAACCATTCGCCACGCCCGAATGAAATTAACGCTTGAACCAATTGGAAACCTGTTTTTAATGGGTCAGCCCATGGATCCATAAAACTGGTAACTCGTTGCCAGCGATAGGGTGAAAAATACACCAACATGGCGGCAAATAATCCCACAACTGACAGCAATGCGCCAAATTGCAGCAATCTTGCGCCAGCTAAAAACATCACGCCCATCACGATAATTAAAATCACCACTGCCGAACCAAAATCGGGTTCTAACAATAATAAAAAACTCACCACAAAAAATAATCCTAACGGTTTGAATAAACCGGTTGAGGATTCTTGCACGTCTTTTTGCTGTTTTGTGACGTAATGCGCCATGAAAATCACAGTGAAGAATTTCACAATTTCAGAAACTTGTACTCGAAAACCAGGAATGTTTAACCAACGGGTACTGCCATTTACTTTTACGCCCAAACCTGGCACTAATACAACGAGTAATAATGCCGCGCTAAATAAAAATGCTTTGCCGCCATATTCAC
>DALYHZ010000169.1:0-5809 GCA_031970635.1 Methylococcaceae bacterium
AATAAATAAAACCCCAAAACCGTTGGTGGTAAAACCAGTGGTAACGCCACGACTGCATTGATAATGCCACGCCATTTTGATTGCGTTCGCGCCAACCACCACGCGAGCGGCGTACCAAATAACAACATAAAAATCGTAGCTAGGCTGGCGACTTTGAACGTCAAGAATAGCGTGGCGAAATCGGCGGATGTGAGCATAATTAGTTCGGTAAATCGTAGCCGTATTTTTGAATGATAGTTCTTGCCGCAGGCGATTTGAGATAATCCAGCAAGGCTTTTGCGGCAGGATTCTCTTCACCTGTTTTTAATAAAACGGCATCTTGTTTAATGGGCGCATAAAGATTTTGTGGCACAACCCAACCTGAACCGCTTGTGATTTTTCCGTTTTCGCTTACTTGCGACAGCGCAACAAAACCTAATTCCGCATTGCCTGTACTGATAAATTGATGCGCTTGCGAGATATTTTCACCTAACACAAACAGCGGTTGAATTTTGTCCAAAAGATTTCTATTTTTCAAAACTTCAACAGCCGCCATGCCATACGGTGCAAGTTTTGGGTCAGCAAGCGATAAATGTTGAAAGCCACCTTTGTTTAAAATTTCGCCTTTGTCATCCACATAATTTGCAGTCACCGACCATAAAACTAATTTTCCCAGCGCGTAAGTAAAATCACTTTTTTCAACTGCCAAACCACTTTTTTCTAATTTTGCAGGACTTTTATCATCTGCCGACAAAAAAACTTCAAACGGTGCGCCATTCTCAAATTGCGATACAAATTTCCCTGATGCACCAAATGACAATTGCGCTTTGTGACCTGTTTCCTTTTCAAATTCAGCGGCAATTTCGGTCATCGGTTTGGTGAAATTTGATGCGACGGCAACGAGCGTTGTTTCTGCTTTTAATACAGATGAAAACAAAACCAACCCTGTAAAAACAAATGTATTAAAAAAACGATTCATTAACATGAGATTTTCCTCAATTTATTCATGCCGCCAAACTTTGACGGCTGAGAGCATTAAAATAACGGCTAACAAAGGCAGTAACACAGATGTTGGAACGATTCCAACTAATTGCCCACCTAAAAACGCGCCAACAAGTGAGCCAAAAACCATAACGAAAACAAACGTCCAATTTTGCGTGACCACTGCAAAACTTTTATCAGCGCGATAGCGCGTAAAACCTGTGAGCATCGTCGGCAAACTAATCGCTAAAGACAGACTGCCTGCAAGTTTAATATCAAGACCAAACAGTAAAACTAAGGTTGGAATGAGTAACTCACCACCTGCAACACCAAGTAATGACGAAACAATACCGCTATAATTTGCGTCATTTCTGAAAATAACGGCTTGTTTGCATTGGTCAAATTGTGTGTAAATAACAAACAAAACGAAATTAAGACCAGCAATACTGCAATAATTTTGTAGAGTGTTTTCGTTTTTAACGCAATTGCCCAACCTGCACCAAACCACGCACCTAAAAGACTTCCAGCTAATAAATTTAAAATCACCGTCCAATGATTCAATAATTCTGAAAAAGGAATTGTTCCCATCCGAAACGGTAAAGCAGATGCGACCACAACAAGGCTCATAGTTTTATTGAGAATAATGGCTTCGAGCGAGGCAAATTGAAACAGACCAATTAGCAAAGGCAACCGAAATTCAGCACCACCTAAACCAATTAGCCCCCCCAATGTGCCAATGATTGCGCCACTGCTGAAAACGGTCGCCTTATTTTTTTTCATGTTTTCTACCTAAATAGTGTACATGTCATAGCGCAACGGCTTATTTTAATTGAATTTCCAAACCACCATGAGCATTTGCATCAGCGACAGGCACAATTTCCGAATGTATCCCGCCATTATTTCTGTGTGTAAATGGGATAACGGGATTGCTGGCATCGAAGGGAATGGATGACACAAAACCGCGAGGGTCAGCCGTCGTTGTGAATGCGCCGGTTTTTCCCCATGCTTGGGTTGTGGTAAATGCACCAACCACCGCAGGACTGCTCCAATTGTCGGCTAAGGTTTTTAACAATTTTGTTTTCGATGCCCACAGTGCGTCGCTGGATTTTGCCGTTTGATAAAGCGTTGCCCCTTCTGTCCAAATGGGATAAACGCCAGCGGCTACATTTTCTAAAGTCGGTGCATAACCATCAATTTTGATATAACGCCAAGGGTCGCCGCCTGTACCATCTGCTTTAACTGCACTGTTTCGGTCTACGCTGTTTATATCAATACCCCAACGTTTCGCAAACCCAGAACCATCAACCACATTATTAAGCCCTAAGGTATTTGTACCATTTTGCCAATCTTTTAATAACGTTCCTGAATCAGCCAAACTCAACGGTGCTTTTACAATCGGTAATGACGCATCTTCGGCAGTGGCAGTATTTGCAACAGGCGTTGCAGGCGGAACAGAATTAGGCGTTGTCGGGTAATTTAAAAATTTTGCGTAAGAAACAACACCTGCCGCCGCCCCGTTATTTCGTGTTCCTAACGCCACAGGTGTTAAATGACTTCCAGAAGTTGATTCTTTATAAGGTGCGCTAACACCGGCATCATTGAGAATGCTTGGGTCTAGCAAACTTTTAACAGTGTTATCGGTTTTATCAATAATTTTAAATTGTTCCCATGCGCCAACTTTACCTGCCAAAATCGACGCAAACACGTTGCGGTTAAGATTAGGCATGTCATTTTCACTGTAACCGCCAATCACAGCACTGCTAGGCAATGTACCAGCTCTTTTTTGCGCGGCTTGTAACACTTTATACAAATCTAACGTCACCGCTACACCATAAATTGTGCCGCCCGTTGGCACAATAGTGAATGCCCCTGCTCCCGATGTTTTTATGTCATTCCAATCTAGTGGCCATTTTGGTTCAGGTTTTCCCGTTATCAATTCTTTCACTTGTTCAGGATAATTTAGCGTGCCGCGTTTTAACAAAAGCGCGGGGTCATTGCCTGAAAAACCAGCATCGGAAACCCGTTTGAACAAATATTTACTCGCACTGTCATTACTGACGGTGGCTGTCCATGTAGGCAATTTTGCTTTGGTATCGGTTGTCCAATCAGCCGCTTTCGTGGCGACAACATTGAAATGTTCCAAAGGGATATTAGCAACCAACGGAATCACGCCATAACCCGATGAACCATAAGCGCGTTTTTCTAGCAGAATTTTTTTACCTGCCAACCCCGCCCCTAAATTTGCATTCCCCGTGAAGTAATATGCCGTCCAGCGTGTTCCAACTGAATTTGTTGCTGGATCAACATCGGCAAAATAGTCCACAGAATTTGGTTCAGCTAATATTGTTGTGATGACTTGACCGTAAGCCTTATCTTGAACCGAAGCCCCTGAGGTATAGATTGCAATATCAGGCGTTTTATCCGTCCACGGCGTAAGCGCGTAACTTGCTTGTGAGCCAAGTAATAAAGAAATAGCAAAACTGAGCGTTGTTGTATTTTTCATAAAAACCTTCTCTAATTGATTCTTGAAATGTAACGGAGATAACAGCCTTTTCAGGTATTATACGTCGCTATGTATTAAAGTAAATAACGAGAATTAAAAAATATGACAACACAACAAAATAACGACATCACACCAACATGGATAGAAGGGGATTTACGTTTAGCAGGGGCTTTAGATAATCGTGTGATTGGTTTGCTTAAAGCCATTGAACAAACAGGTTCGCTAAATCAAGCCGCTAAACAAGTTGGTTTAAGTTATAAAGGCGCGTGGCAAATTATCGAAAGAACCAATAACAGTTCACCTAAAATTTTAGTTTCCACGGCAACCGGTGGTGCAAAAGGTGGCGGCACATCGTTAACAGAAGCGGGGCAGGCTTTAGTTGCGCTTTTTATCGATTTAGAAAAACAACATCATGCGTTTTTAAAACAGCTTAACCACAGTCTTACTACCGATTCGGATACGCTTTTGCTACTGCAACGTTTGATTGTAAAAACCAGTGCGCGAAATCAATTATTTGGCAGAATCCTTGATATTCATACCGGCGCAGTCAATAGTGAAGTAATCGTTAAACTTAAAAGAGGTGAACTCATTAACGTCACCGTCAGCTTATCTTTTTTAAATGAAACGGGCTTAATGGTAGGTTCGGATGCTATTTTGTTAATTAACAGTACCGACATAACGCTTGTTATCTCCGATAGTATCAATCAATTTTCAGCGTGTAATCGTTTGCCCTGTCGTGTTATCAACATTCAAGAAAATAAAGTGAATGCTGAAATTATGGTGTTATTAGAAGGTGGCGAAACATTAACGGTGACGAATTCGCAAGAAGGTATGCAAAATTTAGAGCTTAAAGTCGGTATGACGCTTTGGGTAATATTTAAAAGTAATGCACCTATGTTAGGCGTTAAATCTTAATCACTGGTTTAAAACAAAACCGAGCTAACAATGACGTATGAAAATGGTGAATTAACCAAAAGGTCAGTAACAACGTTGCCATGGAAATTTCAGGCAACCATGATTCCAAGATGGGTAAAAAAGTGTTCGCTAAACACACCACCGTCAGCGTCACAATTAACGGCAACAAATACAGCAACATCGAACTTAAAATTAAATGTGAATCATCGATTTGAACACGCACCACATCCCCCGTGTGCAAATCCAAATCACAATCCACAGTAAATTCACGTTTCGGTAAAATCTTCGCCAGCGTTGCCGTACTGCAAGACATTTGTTGCGAACAACCGCCACACGCGCCACTTTGCAGGCTTTTTATCCAAACCTGACCTTTTTCAACGTGTGTGACGATGACTTGTTCTTCAATCATAACCTTATTGCCACGCCGCGCTAATGACATAAAGCCAATCGTTTAAACGTTTTTCGCTGAGTTCTTTTTGGCAATCTTCGTCTAAAACTAAGCCGACAAATTTGTCATCCATTTGCGCTTTGGAACGATTGAATTCGTAGCCTTCGCAAGAGGTAAAACCAATGATTTTCGCGCCACAATCACTAAACGCATCGTAGAGCATTCCAAGTGCGTCCACGAAATTATCGGCATAACCCGCTTGGTCGCCTAAACCATAAAGTGCAATCGTTTTACCCGAAAAATCTGCGCCTGCGAGTTGCGGCATAAATTCTTCCCAACTTTCGGTTTGTGCACCACTTGATAACCCTGGTAATTCGCCTTCGCCGTAAGTCGGTGTGCCTAAAATTAAAACGTCATACGCTAGCAAATCCTCAACGCTAGCTTTGTTAATGTTCAAAGGTTTATTCGCAATAGCTTCGCCTAATTGTTGAGCTATTTTTTTAGCAAATTTGCGGGTGTTGCCCGTATCTGTTCCGAAAAAAATACCTACTTTTGCCATGACACTCTCCTAAAAAAGAAATCAACTTTGAATTTGTAACAAACCTGCTTGTGGCGCAGGTTGAGGTTGCGCTTCAGGTGTCGAGGTTTTTAATGTCACGGCGTGTAAACGTCCTGATGCTAAAACATCTTTTAAGGTTTCCATCACGCCTTGATGTTGTTTCACCATCGACAAACCTGCAAACGCATCACTTACCACGCTAATCGTTAAATCACAGCCTTGACCTTCGATACTAATTTTCGCGTTCGGATAGGCTTTGCTAATTAAGTTTGAAACTTCTGAATGCGTCACCGTGGCAGAATCAGTTTTGACCGTCGCTTGCAACATCGGTAATAAACTGCCGTCGTTGTACATCGCTTCGACAATGTCACAACCTCCGACTAATTCACCGTTAATAAACAATTGCGGGAATGTTGGCCATTTAGAAATTTTGGGCAATTTTTCCCGAATAAACGGTGCTTGCAACACATTCACATACGCAAAC
>DALYHZ010000170.1:0-5806 GCA_031970635.1 Methylococcaceae bacterium
ACTAAACCCATGTTTTCGATAAAACCGCTGTGCGGATTCATTCGCCAAATCGGTGAGCAAGGTAATTCGATGACAATCATGCAACTTTGCCATTTCGATAGCTTCTTTTAAAAGTTTAGAACCAATGCCTTTGCCACGTTGATTTGGCAAAATCACTAAATCTTCCAAAAGTGCAACCCGCTGACCTAATGCTGTGGAAACGGTAAAAAGTAAATTTACCATTCCCACAATTTGATTTTTTTGTCGCGCAACCAAAATCACGCCCACGTCAGGATTTTCTAAAATCTGCAATAAACCCCGACGTTGCGCTTCGTAATCAGGTTGAAAATCGGCTTCTTGTGAAAATAACAGCGAGAGCAAATCACACAAAGCTGGAATATCAAAAGCCGTTGCGAGCGAAATTTCCATCACACGTTATAGGGGCTGGCAATCCAATCACGCAAAACCGCTTCATCGCGCGGTGGCAAATACGAAAAATCACCCGAAATATCCCGATAAACCGCATCCGCGCTGTCGGTTGAAACCATTTTCCCTTTGAGCATATAAAAAAACCATGCAAACGGATAACCCGCTTGTTTATCAAAACGGCTGAGAATGTTGTTTAACGCATTGCCTTTTTTGCCTGCAAAATCTTCCAAATGCGGCAAATTCGCCATATCAATCGGGATAATTTCTACGTTCACAATTTGTTCACCAAATCGCCCCGTGTGACGATAGGGACGAAGCAACCATTTTTCGGACAAATGGAGCGTTTGTGCCGCGCTACTGCGATTCCAATCATCCATAAAACGTTGTACAGGATGTTCTGACACATTGCGTTCGTTCATCACTTCCATAAACAACGCCACATCGGTTTTGCGACGATACACATAACGTGCTTGTCCAAACGCCAGCGGTTCAACACAAAGCGGATGCAATGGGTCGATAAATTCTTCTAAATCTTCAGGTGGATGCGCTTCATCGGCAAGCATTCGGTCACTGACTTCGTGGATTTTATCGATTTCAATTAACGTAAAATCTTCGGCTTTTTCACCCGTTTGCACGACAAAATATAGCGTGCGACCTGTTTTTTTCGTGGCAATTAACTTTTGTTCGAGCGTGTGTTCAAGAAGCGTTTGCAAATTTTGCCCACATTCAATATAGGTTCGCTCTGCCCATTCGACTAAATCTTTCGCAAGTCGTGTACCTTGCGCGTCCACCACACCGCCTAATTGATACCATTCATCACTCGTCAATGCTAAACGCACGGGATAATCAGGAATTAACGCTTGCAAAGCATTAAGCAAAACCGCGTTATTTTTATCAGGCACAAGTTGTTTGCAACTTTGGGTAATTGTTTGCCCAGCAAGGCTAAGTTTAGGTTCAATCATGATTTTCTTCCGATTGAGAAATAGAATTTAGACGTTGTTGCACGGCTTCTCGCACATCGGGTTCGGGGTCATTTTCTAGTAAGTGAAGTGATTCAGGTTCGACATTTAACGCGACGGTATAACGCACAACCCAGTCTTCATCGTTAATTAAAATGGCAACATCTTCAGGCGACATGCGTTCTGCCACAATTCGACGTACCGCAGGCGAGCTGTCATTTGCCATTAAACCTAAACTCACTTCGGGCAAACGTTCAGCGACCTTTTTGCGAACCTGCAAATCTTCATCTTTAATAAATCGAAACAGCCGCCCAATCGGCAAGCGTTTTACAATCGTCAGACGCACAATGTAATCAGGGTCGGTGGCGAGTTTTTCGAGATGGCTAAACTCGATTCTGTCGGCAACCGTCATGCGAACTTCGCGGTCTGGGTCATCAATAAAACAAGCAATTTGCTGAGGCGGCAAACGATAAGCGATAACACGGCGTACAACCTCGTCTTCATCGTTAATTAAATCATTTAAAAATTTAATCGGTGCGTAACGTGCGGCAATTGCGCGACGTTCCCAAAAAGGATCTTTAAGATATTGAACTGCGTATTCGGGATTGAGACGAAAAAAGCGGTCGATTTGTCGACCGCTTTCAACAAAAACACAAATGTCGGCTGGAATGCAACGCCCCATAAGTAATGTTTTGTTCCGAAAGGGACATAAACGACATTCACCAACAGGGATATTTACAGGTGCTTCCGCCATAATTCCACCTAATCGTCGATAATTTCAGCAACAAGTACGCCTGAGGCATCTTCGTGTTTATTGGTCAAACACAAACAATGCTCACGCCCATCGATGAGATATAAATTAAAACGAGGATTTTCTAATTTTGGCGAAACACCTGACACGTCATCATCCATGCAATAAGTGAAATGAATTTCTGGAAATTGCGCTCTTAAAAACGTGACAATTGCATCATTTAAAGGTTGCCCTTCAAGGCTGTTTGCAATGGTTTGCAGTTGCTCTGGTGTAATCATCACGAATTCTCCGACGTTTTTAAGTTAAAGCGGCAAAATACAGTTATCAATCGGACAAACTTTTACGCATTGTGGCACATCGAAATCGCCAGCACATTCGGTGCAAGTTTTTTTGTTGATTTCAAAAACAACTGCGCCTTCTTTGATTGAATCAGTTGGACATACGGGCATGCAATCGCCGCAAGAAATACATTCGTCAGCAACAATATATAAAGCCATGACAGCCTCCTAAGTTATAAACGTTTTGCTTGTAAGGTCGTTGGAATTTTGGGCGGCGCGTCGAGGATTTCAAAAAAATACTTTGAACCATCACCTAACACCACTTCACCACCCCATTTGTCTGGACTGTCAAATTCCAAGGATTCAATGGTTTCTTCCAAATCTTTTTTAGCAACGTAGAACAATAATTTACCGTCTTCGCGCTTTCTTAACATGACACTGGGCATGGCTTTTCTCCAAATGAGGTAAATCGGACTAAAGCACAATGCTCTAGTCCGACATTTAAAGGGTAACTAGCGAACTAAATCGTAGTTGTAATCGGTTGTACCCATGCCGCGTGTATCGTCATCCAATTTTTCGAGTACTGCGTTTACCAAAGTGGTGAGCATATACATACCGCCTTCATAACCTAATGTAGTCATACGGTGTAAGTGGTGACGGTCGAAAATTGGGAAACCTAAACGAATCAATGGCACTTCAAACTCTTTACCTTTATGCAAGGTGTCACGTTGAATGAATTTCGCGTAAGAGTTACCAATCATGAAATCAGGTTTGTTTGTGAACATAAGTGAACGGAAGTGCCACAAATCACAACCAATATGAACGGTCGCACTTTGACCATAAGGTGACGCTTTCAACACTTCTTCACAGGCTTTTTTCCAACGTTTGTTCGCGTGGTTAACGAGAACGTCCGTGACTTCAACGCCTAATTCAAGCAAGAATTTCGTCATACCTAATGCGAAGTCAGCATCGCCATAAAGTGCGATTTTTTTGCCATGTAACCAAGCGTGCGAGTCAGTAATCATATCGACATAACGACCGCGTTCAATTTCTAATGATTTAGGAATTGGTTTGCCTGTGATTTCTGAAACAGTCATCAAAAACTTATCTGTCCATTCCAAGCCCATTGGAATTTCGAGTTTTGGTGTTTTGTGATGCCAAGTGTCTTGCACCGTTTTTTTGGTTTTTTCTAACTGCCAAGGTTGCAACAAAATGGTGTTAAGCGCATTCGGTGCATCTTTGATTTCAGCTTGTGTTGTACCGCCTGAATACATACGGAATTCACCGTCTGCTGGCGTGTCTAACACTTCTGATGGGTCGCTGAGTAATGTGCAATCCACGTCCATTTCTTTCATCATGCGTTTGATGACGCGGAAGTTGCCTAAATAGGTTTCAAAACCAGGTACAAAGTTGAGTTTGCCGTTAGAGCCAACGACTTTATCTTCCATGTAGTTCAGGGTGAAATAACGCGCCATCCCTTCAAACATGTTGTCCCAGCCCGTTGTGTGACTACCCACAAAACTTGGTGTGTGAGCAAAAGGCACAGGATAATCTTGGTCGATGTAGCCTTCTTTTTTAGAGTTGTTGATGAACGCATTTAAGTCGTCACCAATAACTTCAGCCATACAGGTGGTTGAAACCGCAATTACATCTGGTTTGTACAAGGCTTTTGCATTTTCAAGCCCAGACATCATGTTTTTCTGACCACCAAATACCGCCGCATCTTCTGTCATCGAATCCGATACACATGAAATCGGTTCTTTGAAATGACGGTTAAAGTATGAACGGAAATAGGCAACGCAACCTTGTGAACCGTGAACATAAGGCAATGTTTTTTCAAAACCTAATGCACACAATACCGCGCCAAGTGGTTGGCAGGCTTTTGCTGGGTTGACCGTTAAGGCTTCACGTTCAAAGTTTAATTTTTGATATTCTTCGGTTGTCGTCCATTGGAAGACTTCTTCGATTTTGTCTTGAGGATGACGTTCTTCGTATAACGCCTGTTTATTTGCTAAGTTATCTTTGTATTCGTCACTACGAAACAACGGGTAACTTGTTTGGATGTTATTGACATCTTGGCTCATGATTCTTCTCCTAACGTGCCACTAATCTGTGGACTGCGTTTAGTGGATTATGTTGGGTTACGGCATTAGCGAGGCGCGTAACCCAACCCTTAAAAAAATTACGCTACCGCTTTTACGGCTTCATTTTGAGCAGTCTCGGTTTTCCAAGGTGCTTGAATGTTTTTCCAGCAAGGATTGTTAATGGTCATATCCATGTCACGGGCGAAAATGGCAAAACCGTCGTAACCATGGTAAGGACCTGAATAATCCCATGAGTGCATTTGTCTAAATGGCACACCCATTTTTTGGAAGATGTATTTTTCTTTTACACCTGAACCAATCAAATCTGGTTGTACTTTTTTCACAAACTCTTCAAATTCGTAGCCTGTAACGTCATCATAAAGCAATGTAGCATTGCCCATTTCTTTGATAGTACGGTCGTAATCGTCGTTATGCGCGAATTCGTAACCAGTACCAACTACTTCCATGCCTAAATCTTCATAAGCACCGATAACGTGGCGTGGACGCAAACCACCGATATAAAGCATTACACGTTTGCCTTCTAAACGTGGTTTGTATTTTGCGATAACCGCTTCATATTCAGCTTGATAGCGAGCAATTACACGTTCTGCACCCGCTTGGATTTTTTCGTCAAAAAGTGCTGCGATTTTGCGTAACGATTCAGCGATTTTTGTAGGACCAAAGAAGTTATATTCAATCCAAGGAATGCTGTACTTTTCTTCCATGTGACGTGCGATGTAGTTCATCGAACGATAGCAATGGATTAAGTTCAATTTTACTTTTGGGGTTTTTTCGATTTCAGCGATTGTGCCGTCACCTGACCATTGCGCGACAACACGCAAGCCCATTTCTTCTAACAAAGTTCTTGAAGCCCACGCATCGCCGCCGATGTTGTAATCACCAATCACCGCTACGTCGTAAGGCGTAGTTTCAAAACTATTGTCACCATCACGATTTTCTAAAACCCAGTCACGAATCGCGTCGTTTGCGATGTGATGACCTAATGATTGCGAAACCCCACGGAAACCTTCGCAACGCACTGGCACAACGGGTTTGCCGATGGCTTTACTTGCATTTTTAGAAACCGCTTCGATGTCGTCACCAATTAAACCAATTGGACATTCTGATTGAACTGAAATGCCTTTGTTTAATGGGAATAATGTTTCAATTTCAGTCATGATTTTGGCAAGTTTTTTATCGCCACCGAAAACGATGTCGTTTTCTTTGAAATCAGAGGTGAAATTCATTGTGCCGAACGTATTTACGCCAGTTGTACCAACGTAATAGTTACGACGACCAGCGCGTGAATACTGACCACAACCCACA
>DALYHZ010000171.1:0-1101 GCA_031970635.1 Methylococcaceae bacterium
GTCCCATTTCGTAATAAAAAACGGTAATAAATGGCAATAAGTGATAACACGTCTTTTTTGTAGAAGTCTTGAATTTAGCGGGTTTTTGTGTTGCATGGTGTTATGGTTTATTGCAGAAAAAACGGTTTATTAGATTCGTAATCAGTAGGTCGCAGGTTCGACTCCCGTCATTGGCTCCATATTCCACACGGCTTGTAGAGCATTTCAAAAAAATAATTTTGTTGTAATTTCTTCTCATGTTGCACTCACGTTGCAATTGAAAAAAAACACCCGCAACGCTTGCCATTATTTCAGGCAATAAAAAACCGCCTTTTATCGGCGGTTTTCATGGTCATTGCACCTGCATTGATTTCAGCAATTTAATCGAGTGTTCAATGTTTGCTTTCATTTTGTGAATTTCAGCAATCATGTAAATGAATAACGCGGTTGTTGTTACTGCTACGACTGTCAATACTGCCATTTTAAGCACCTATTACGGTTAGGTTATACTATCCGTAACCTTTCACGATTACGGCGTGTTAATGCGGCATTGTGTTGTGACTTTGCCGCAAGGTTTTACTTCAATCTGTTAATTCATCATGCTCGTAAATTGGTTGGAATATATAAGCACCATAAATGCCGTTGTCATTCTCAATAAAAAACGCTTTCGCACGGTTTTGAAATTGTTCAAGGCTTTCACCTTCATTGCGATTTGCGGTCAATCCGTGACATTTGTAGCCGATTAAGTCGGTTTCGTCATCGTAATCAACTACGCTAAAAACAAGCGTTCTCTTTTCGCGTTGCGTTGGTGTTAGTAACGTTTCAACTGCTTTCAGCCTATTTTTTAAATTCATTTTCAATTCCTTCAATCGTAAAATTCGGCTAATACCCAGTAAATTTTTTCGCCCTGTAATTGGTCAAAATCAAAATCGGCGGGGGAACTGGTTTTATCGTTTGCATTAACAAAATAGTCAGGTCGTCTATTTGCACGGTCGTCACCAAGTATTAAAACAATCGGTTTTTCATTCTGTGTTAAAGCCGATTCCAAAATGTTTAAACGTGCCTTCAAACTCATTATTTTTTCGCCGCCTGTTGTTCTAATTGCTCAATTCTTTGTTCAAT
>DALYHZ010000171.1:1129-4025 GCA_031970635.1 Methylococcaceae bacterium
CACCAAGTAACCAGCCTAATTTTGTCGCGTCACCTGTTGGAACTAAACCGCTACGCGCTTCACGATACAATTTGGCTAACTCGCGTTTAACATCGTTTACCGTATCGAGTTGGCAACGGTATCGGGCGTTTTTGGGTGGGGGTAATGTAGATTCAATTTCGCCTGTAAATCCGTCAATTAGCACATTGTCATCACTCATTTTTTAACCTTAGTTGTTATGTAAAACTATCAAACAGTTCCATATTTTTTTTACAGGTCGGGCAACCATTCTCATAAATTGGCGTGCCACATTCAGGGTTATTGTTTTTTTCGCACTGGTCACGATGCGCCCTAAAATTAGCAAAAGCGGCTTGCCTTTTTTGCTTATGCGTCAATGCCCTTTTTGGCTTTTCAGGTTCAATTACAGCTTCAGGCTTTGCTTTAGCTGGTTTGTTGCCTTAGCTTTTGCCTTTGTGGGGCGTGGCGCGGCTTTAGTGTCGAATTTTGGCGGGGGTGTCTTAGATTTGTAATCATCGTAAGCCCCTAAAGCATTAGAGTGAATATCATCGGCTTTTTGTCGTGCTTGCAAAATGGATTTAGCCTCACCACAAAAAACTACGTTATCACTTTCTAGCTTGTAATCAGCATCACTGCAATCTGTCACAATGTCAGTTTTTACCCCATCTTTTACCGTGCAATCGTTGCAACCTGTAAAATGCGTTGCAATTTTTTCCCATAAAGCATCGGATTTATTTAACGCTTCATGGAATCGCTTTCTAAGCCTAACTTTCTCTTTGACATAAACAGTATAGGCAATCGTCTTGTTTAGAGTTTGTGGCGCGGCTTTAACGGTGGTTTTTTTTGTGATCTCAAATTCAGTTTTGATTTTGTCTTTTGGTGATACTTCCCAACCATCTAACCATCGTTTGCCTTTAATCCAATTGTCAGGCAGTGCCAATATATTTATGGTCGCCACACCACCCCTTATGCTTCACAAAATTAGCGTGTCGTCTTGCACCGTCTAAAATGTCATCGAGTAACACGCCATCATTTAACGCTTCAGTGATTTCAATTTCAGCTTTACTCACATTCATTTTTTTAGGATAAATCGCTCAAAATTCAGGGTACTGATATTGGCTTTTGCTTTTCTGTGACGCAAGCGGCGCGACCGTCAAGGGAAGCGGCGGCGTAGCGTCAAAAAATTCGTTAGAATTTTTTCCATCTACTTCACCCTCGTTTTTATACTCGGGTTCGTAGATAGGTTCGAGGGAACTAGCGTTCTCTACCCCCTCGTTATGTAGAGAACTAGCGTTCTCTACCCTGTTGAGTAGTAAAAAATTAGGTCGATAACGATTTGAGCGTGACTGGTTGCCATGTTGGATAATGTGAACGTAATCCGCATTAACTAATCTGGTTATGCTTTTTTGAACGTTACGTTGAGTAAAACCAGTGTCTTTGGGGGTGGGGTAAGCCGCGCCTTTTTCTGGGTTGTAACGGTCAAGGATTTGCCAATTTACCGCGCAATCACCTTTACTTAATCTTTTGTCATTTAACGCAAGTTCAAGCAATAACCATTTTTTTAATAACAGTGGTTGTTTTTCTTTGGCTTCAGTCATCACGCGCCACCTTTGCCAATAACGTGTATTGTCCAATTCTATGACGTGCTTTGCCGTTATAAACATCAATCATGGTTGTAATGATGTTATGTCCTTTGGCTTTCAGCTCTCTAATGCGCCCCGCTGGGTGTGCAATGTCTAAAACGTCACGCGCTTCAAAGGTGTTTATGTGTCCATAAGCAAGCAACCATTCTAAAATTCTAAGCTGTTGGCTGGTTGTACTGGTGTTATAATTGGCAGGTCTTTTTTCTTTTGCACTGCCCACGTTTGCGGCGTGGGTAGTTGTGTTGTTGGTCATTTCACGCCCTCCATTTCAGTCATCACTTTGTTAGCAAGCTGCAAAACAATGTCATCGATTTGCTTATTCCATTTATTGTGCTGCTTGTCGATTGTAATAAATGCATCACTGTTAATTGATTCATTTAACGCTTTGAACCATTCATCACGCGGGTAGATTCCCCTTGATTCAAGGGATAACACTGCCGCAAATCTAATAAAAACATCGTGATTTATTTCATAGTAGCCGTAATTATCTGGTGCTTTTATTTTCTGTAACGCTTGCTCGATAAAACTGATAACTTCGCGGTTTTGCTCGTTTTCAAGGTTTTTTAAAGTCTGATAAACCAACTCAAAAACGTGAGGTTGTGCTGTGATTGCTTCAATGGCAGTTTGCGTTTTAATGTCATCTAAACGCTGTTGTTCCTTCGCTTTTTCAAACACTGGACTAGGCAGGTTTTTTAATCTGTCGGGGTAAATATCATCGCTTTCAAACTTTGCACCATCGCCAAAAATAAGAGGGTTGTTGCCAGTAAAATGACTTTTTGTGACTTCGTATTGGATTGTTAAATGCTTGATTATTTCGGCGCGTGGTTTTTGCCAAAACTCAGCCGTTCCATGTTGTGAATCGGTGTCTGTTGGGTCAAAAGTAAATTCTTGAGTGTTGAATATCAAATAGTCCATAAACTCAAAAACAAGCCTTTCATCAATCATTACAAGGCGTGGCGCGTTTAACTTGAATTGGATTAGGTTGTTTTTCATTACTTTGCCCCCGCTTCAATCCATGCAAAAAATTTAGTTTCATCAATCAAAACCTTTCTGCCAATTCTTACGATTGCCCCCGCTTGCTTCAATCCGTTTTTTGTTTCATTGAAAATTAAAGCTCTAACGCCACCTGCTTTAAATGCGGTGTGAGTTTGAATGAATTGATTAACTGTTAAATAGTTTTTATTACTCATGGTTTTTTTACCCTCAATTGTTTGTTAATAAGTTTTTTCGCCAACGCTTGCCGTTGTTGGTGATTG
>DALYHZ010000171.1:4048-5792 GCA_031970635.1 Methylococcaceae bacterium
TCTTAACGGGGTTTAAAATCCTTTATTGGGGGTGTTAATGGCAGATTTTTTACTGACTTTTACAGGCAGTTATGGCGTAATATCACGCAATGTGAAACATCGTAGTAAAGGGGTAAAAATGAAAGTTCTATCTTTTAATGGCAGTGTAAAAAAAGCTCAAAAGAAAAAAAGAAATCCTAAAATGTCAGCATTGATTGCGCGGATTTATAAAAGTGACGATTTCACCATCGAAGCGGCACATAAGGCATTTTCAGGTGTGTTGCAAAGTAAATGACTGTCAAAATTACCAACGCGCTTGAATCTGTTTTAAGAAAAGATGATGCGGATTTGTTGTGTAGTGAGTTTTTGAATTGGAAGGCTACAGGCGAATATAACCATCATTATTTTGGTAAAGATTCGGCTTATATCGCGCCACCTGTGAACGGTGAAAAATACGCTTTGCGTCATGTCCATTTAGTGCCAGTGTTAGACGCAAGGCAAATTACTAGATGGTGGCGCGACTTTGCAAGGCGTGGCAGAAAAACCAGTGACCGCGTGTTGATTTACGCTAAAAATTCGGCTGGTGATTACTTACTGATTTACATTTTGACTGAACCCGACGCACACAAAATAGCCACCATGCAAAACCAAACAGACAAAGAATTGATGGAATCGTTTGCAAAAGTGGCGGGGGATTTTATGTTTGATGGTTCGGTGATTATTTAGTGTAGTTTTTCATGCGTCTATCAAATGCGTTTTTACCCAACGATTTATAGCCTGTCATGTTTAAACAATCTTCATCGCCTTTATCTTTACCAGTTGTGATTGCATAACCGTGTGGTGGCTGTGTGCAAAGCAAATTCCAAACTTGAGTAGCCGTTGGTATCACGTCATTTTTTGCATGAAATTCATTAACCATTTCATTGATGACTCTACACCAGTCATCTTGTCTTTCTAGTGCTTTTAATAAATTTACTGGTTGCACGTTTTTAGCGGTCGCAGGTTCAGTTGGTTTTGATTCTTTTAATGGTTCCTTATTCGTTTGAATTAAATTTATCAAAAATCTGTCCAATTCAGCCCTAATTACACGAATTTTGCAGTGTGTTACTTCCTTATGTGGAAAGTATAGTTTTTTACCATCTATACTAAATGCCGCCATAATTCTCGTCCTACCTTCTGTTTCAATTTCCATTAAATGTGAGGGTGGAATTATTAAAAGTTGAGCTTTAAAATCTTCCTCCTTGCTTTCTGTTGCGTTGTACATTCTCCCGAAGCCAAAAGGTGCGGTTAGCAATAAATCACCATAGACACCAGCGCGTAATAATTCCGAACTGGTTATATCAACCCCCTTTTTGTTAGTTGCATATATTACGGCTTCATCTAATGTTAAATAATCCATCACACGCCCCCAAACATTTTATGATTCATTGATGCAACCACGTTTGATACATGACTATCGGATAAATGCGCGTAACGCTTAACCATTGCGAGTGTTTTATGTCCTAATACTTCAGCAATTTCAGCAAGTGACGCGCCATTCATTGCTAAATATGACGCGGTGCAATGTCGCAAGTCGTGCCAGTGAAAATCTGTGATTTGTGCCACTTTTAAAGCGTTGTTAAATGCCTTGCGTAAATCAATTGGTTGCTGGGGTTTGCGTTCACTGGGGAATAATAACGCCGTGTTGTCTGTTTTTTCTTTTGCATGATTGCGTAACAGTTCAAGAGCGTGTCCAGTAATTGCACCCCGTCTTTTTTCGCCGTTT
>DALYHZ010000172.1:0-5768 GCA_031970635.1 Methylococcaceae bacterium
GCAATGAATGAGTTATAGAGAAACAATAAAAATTTAATTTTTGTTTGCATTTTTAAAAAAAATTACTATAATGACCCTTCTTTTTCAGGGTCGTTAGCTCAGCCGGTAGAGCACCGCACTTTTAATGCGATGGTCGCGCGTTCGAATCGCGCACGACCCACCAAATAAATCAAAGGCTTAGAGTAAAATCTAAAGCCTTTTTTTATGCCTGTCGAAAAAATGCTCCAAAAATGCTCCATTCAGAAAAAAACACCCACAACAAACCGCAACAAGTGACGATAAAATTGCCGTCGTTTTGCTTTCTTATGCGTTACCACATAATCGCCTTGGCAAACTCATCGAGAACGACCGGTTCAAGCCAGTCGATTGATTGGGGGTGTTCGAGTGGTTTACCAGCAATTGTTTGTTGCGTAGCTTCGCCTCGTGCTGCTTTCGCAACTTTTTCGCACTCGATGAAGTAATTGCGATAATCATGCGCCCGTTGCGTTTTCGCCATCATGGCAATGTGCTTTGCCATTTCGATTGACACTGCGTAGTCTTTTGGCGGGTTCGGGCTACTCGTCATAACGACGAGTTCAATAAAATCAACGCCTTGTGTTACGAATTGATTTTCTAAAATGTTTTCTTTCGACCATCTTGACCAATTTGAACCATTGAACCCCAAATCCAAATACAACTCACGCGCTGAAATGCTGTTTACTTCTTGGTCGCCAATTTTCGATACAACGATTGGCACTAGCGGTTTTACGTTTTCTTCAACCGGTTCAACTTCCGGTTTTGATTCTTCTGACGCATGCCAAACATTTTCATGCGAATCACCAATGTAATCAGTGTTGCACGCAACAACCGGTTCATCGCCAAACATCTCAATCTGATTTTCGACTGTACGCTATAACTGATTTTGCTGCCAGTATGTTGATTACAACAGGGGTTGTATTTTGGTTGTAACATCATCTAAACGCCGCGCCACTTATGACTTTGTGAGTTGTATTTCCCCTAGCACAGACGTTGTTGTTTCTGTACTTGCGTTTCTTCGGACAATTTAAAATCATTTTCTTGACGACCTAAGTTCAACTTAGGGCGTTCGTTTTCAAAATCATTCGACGACTGCGTTTTGCTGAATTTTATTGAATCGCTTGGTGATTGTGGTACATTTTCGCCCGTAGTTTGGTCTGTAAGAGTATCTCGAGCTTGCGCCGATGATTTATTTGCAAGTGCATCAGTCCTGACAGTGGGGTTTATCGGCAATCCTGTAGTGGTGGCGAAAGTATCATCTTTGATACCTGAAACGTTAGAACCCTCCGTGCTAATAAGATGGCGGCGACCACTCCAAACTACTTTACCTCACGCGCCACTTGAATTTAGTAAAGTGGTTTAAAACTAAAAATCTTCCTAAACGTGTATTTTAAAGTCTTTTGAATAAGAGAAATTCATCATGGACTTTAACGATTACGGCGATACCAATTTTAATTCTAAAAAGAAACCTTTAGCGGGTACAGCACAAGCAAATACGAATAATGTTGTTGGTTTGGGGGCTAATCAACATCCCGAAACTGCGTTGCGGCAAAATCCTTCGCTGGTAGGAACAGTGAAACAACCTGCGCCTTTCACTCCCGAATCACCCCAGCCGCGAATTCCACTTGTTAAATCAACTAATGCTTCGACAAGTTATACAAACACTGCGACGACAACACCGATTGCATCAAATAATCCTGTAGCCATGAATGCGCCAAAGTATGATTTAGGCGCAAATGCCGCTGATAAATTGGTCAAAATTGAACCCTATAATCTCGCACAAAATGCACCGAAATTGCCGCCAGCTCCTAAATTATCACCTGCACCAGTCGCCACACCTGTTCAAGCATTCGGCGACAAAATGGCAAGTAGTAGCTATGTGCCAAAACCTGAATCTTTCATTGATAAAATGGGTAATGGTGCTTCCTATGCGCCACCTGTTACGCCTTCAATTGGGCAAAAATTAGTCGGCACGGGCAAAAGTCTAGTGCGCGGCAGTGTCCCAGCCTTAATAGCAGAAGGCGTAAATCAAGCGAACAATTACGCCATCGAAAATGATTTAAAAAATGGTGCATTTACTGACAATTCCAGCCGCGCTCAGGATTTAGGAACTGGAATAAGAATGGCTAGTAAAGTGATTGGTGCAACAGCATTAGATAATCCATTGCTTAGGAACGGTCGCAATCAAATTTCAAATGGCATCAACAATAATATTGTTAATCCTGTTTTGAACGGAGTGAAAGCCGCTTACGATTACGGCTTTACTTCACCAAACGAACTAAAAACACGAAATCAACCCGCGCCTGAAACGCCAAAGTTAGCTCAATTGCGAAACATTCAAGTGCCGCCCGAAAGTGCCATGGATGTTAAAAATATGTCACTTGGTCAAATAGCAAATCAACAAGCATTAGCCAACACCCCAAAACAAACATCATTGCCACCTGCAACGACCGGTACACAAGCGGCAATGTCGCCTGTTAATTCATCAAACGCTATCACCACCGCGCTCAATACACCGAATAATTATCATGACCACTTAATGCAATTGAGCAAAGATGCAGGCGTTACCAAGTTCCAGCCAAATCTTGATTATTCGGCAGATATGAATGCCATGCCTCGAAAATTAGCTGGATTGCCGCAAGCAAGTCAACTTCCAACGGGCGGCGAATTAGGCGCAGGTGCGACAAAATTAGCCGGCACATTCAACGGCGCAAACGTCTATCAAAATGACAACGGCAGTATCACGCTTGCCAATGGAAAAACGCTTAATGGCAATAATGGCTTAGCCGGTGGTCGAGACGTACTGCCCAATTATGCCATCGATAAATTACGCAACGAGGCTCTTTACAATCATGACCCTAACGCCTTAGATGCTTTGGTCAAAATAAATGCCGGTAATCAAACACGCCAGCAAGCCGCTGATAACTTAGGTTTTGAACGCGATAAATTTGCCAAAACAAACGACCTTGCACGTCAAACACAAGACGCTAATCAACGATACAACCAAGGTTTGATTGATAACCAAAATCGACAAACTGCATTACAAGAATCATCCGCACAATGGGAACGTGAAAAACCGTCTCAGAAATTAGATGACATTCAAAAAAATCTGCATTCTGCACTTATTGACGCGGCTAAAAGCGGTGACAATGATAAATTTGAGCAGGTCGCTAACGTGTTCAAAAAATATCACGCCATCACCGGTGAATCGAAAAAAGAAAAACTCAAAACATCATACGAGGATGCAATGGGTAATAAAGTTGAAAATGAACGCCTTGCCGATAGCGATAAAGAAACCTCGCCCGAAGAAACAAGAAAAATCGTTGAAGGCATAGCACAATCTATCACGGCAAGAGACGGCTCTGAATTTATTGGTGAGGATGGTAAAAAATACCGTATGGAACGGGGCGAGAAAATTCCTGTTTAGCGTTATAATTTCCCGCATGGCGTGGGAATGCCTCCATTGGGAATGTACCATTTCTGATTGCGCCCACGCTTTGATTAGCCCACTAGCGAGGGTGAATTGCCGCTCAGGGGATTTGGTGGAATCCAGTTCTGAGTATCTGCTGTATAGCAATTCACCTGTATCAAATCACCGTTTCACAATCCGTTTCATAATTCTGTGCAACTTTGCCTGTGAGTGGCGTATTTCTTAGATTTACCTGTACAACTTTTTAACGTTCATCATGCGGTCACAATCACGCGCCATCTATCTTGATTGCTGGATTCCATCGGTCACAATGCGTTCATCATGACACAGTCAACGCGCCACCTGCTTGGCGTTCGTAATGACGTTCGCGTTGCGTTCGTCTTGGGCAGCTAAACAGCTTAAAAACTCAATTCTAGCGTTCGTAATGCTGTGACAAAACAAGCCCAATCACGCGCCATTTCTGCAATGCGTTGTGACATTGTTTGTGACACTTTCGATTGCAACACCAGCGCATTTCACTGTGGCAATGAAATTTATATTCCCCGTGAAACCATTACCAATACGGTATTTAGACTGTGGCAAAGTGTGGCAATGCAATATTTCAAACTGTTGCATTTTACTGTTGCAAAATGATTTGTCTTTTCTCCGAAAACGCCATCAACGCTAGATTTTAAGGTGTTGCAAGTGTTGCATTTTTCTGTGGTAAAACAATGCTATTTTCCCGTGAAACGCGCCACAGTGTTGCGTTTTATGTGTGGAAAAGTGTGGAAGTTCAACTGCTGTAATTCAAATTTCAACCCACCGCTAATAAACCGCACCATGTCTAAATATAGCCTGTAAGAAAGTGCTGTAATTGTTGCTATAATTTGCATTGTAGTAGCTATCATTTTTTAATATCATGCCGCGCATGAACTCAAAACACACAAAAACATTGCATGCTATTTTTGCCAAGCCGACAACGGCAACGTTGGAATGGTCACGGATTGAATCGTTACTTATCGCATTAGGTTGTAACATCATTGAAGGGCGTGGCTCTCGCGTGCGATTTGAATTTAATGGCACAATCGCCGCCTTTCATCGCCCACACCCCGCCAAAGAAGCAAAGCCCTATCAAATCGAACAGGCGCGGGATTTTCTAACCACAATCGGATTTAAACCATGAACAAATTGACCTACAGGGGCTACACAGCCCGAATTGATTTTGATGACCGTGACAACATTCTTGTTGGTCGTTTGCTAGGTATTAAGGACGTGATAGCATTTCACGCAGATAACGTCGCTGATTTGCGCGTGGCATTTGAAGAATCTGTTGACGATTATTTAGAGGCTTGCGCTGCTATTGGTAAATCCCCTGACAAAACAGTGAGCGGCAAATTGTTGTTAAGACTTTCGCCCGATATTCATGCGGCGGCACAAATCAAGGCGAAATCTTTAGGAAAAAGTCTTAATCAGTGGGCAAGTGAAACGTTAAGCGACGCTGTTATGGCTTAATTTTCAGGCTGCAAAAGGATTGCAACCACTGTGGTAAAAGTGCGGTAATTTAGGTTGCAATGCCCTCGCAACCACGCGCCATGTCTGCCTTTGGTGGTTGCAATGGTGCGGTAATTATTGCGGTAAATTAAGCCTTATTTTTTCTCTTTGATGACCTTGTAAATCACCACCTGAGAAACGCCATGCTTTACAACAAGTTGGTTGACGGTCATGCCATTTTTGTAATCATGCAGAATGTCGGCGTGCAATTTCTTAGATTTCTCAGCATGACGTTTCGAGAAGTAAACATTGATGCCCTCCCAAGATGCCGCTAACTCATCGATAATTTTCTCCACGGTCGAGGGTTCGATTTCATTCGCCGTCATAATTTCGCGCATATCCGCAATTAAATCTGCCGCCATTTGCATTACTCCGTATCGTTGATTGAGCGCGAAAGTATATAACTTAACGTTAAAAGAATTTATTAAAGCACTTTACTAACACGGTATTCACACCGCCGGCACAGGGTAGCCATTTGCTTGTAGCCATGCTTTGCGTTCGTTCCATTTGTGATATGCCCAACCCGCTTTGTAATTTCGCAATTTGCCAAGTTCGATAAAGTCGTCGAGCGTTTTGCAACGTTTAAACTCTAATTGTTTAATCTGCTTTGCGCGTAATTGCGCCACAATCGACGGCGTGAGTTCAATCATATCAACATCAACGTGTTCGACTTCTTTTGCCTCTACGGGTGTTTTCGCGCCACATTCAGGGCATTCGTCGGGATGTTGTGCTTTTGAATAAGCGGCAAAACATTCGGGACATGTATAAACGGTAGGTTCTTCATCGCGTGGTT
>DALYHZ010000173.1:0-5757 GCA_031970635.1 Methylococcaceae bacterium
CAACACTAGAATCAACAGTTCAACAGGTTGTTGTTAAAGACATTGATGAACAGACCAAAGCGCTAGAATTTTTCTCAAAGGCAGGTCTAAAAGTAGCCAGCATGGCAGTCAAATCTTTAGGAGAAAACCCTAAACCAAATGATTGCAAAACTGTTGCAGACGCACTGGTTTCATCCATGAAAGTGTCGGGAGTCGTTCCGTATTATCCGGCGGCGGCAAACATAACAAACAACAATACTAATGCCACGCAGATTAACAGTAATGACAGCGTGCGCGACGAAATTATTAAACGAGTATTAAGTGATAAATAGACGTAAAGGCATCGCATTAAATATGTGATTTTTTTAAGGCAAAGGGGGTTTTATGTTCAAGAAGTTAGTAATAGCAGTGTTATTTTTGATGGGACTCATGGTCTCAGAAATCACGCAGGCAAGTGTGCAAGATGGTTGCACCAATTCCGTAGTTCTTGGTTCATGGGTTGGTCAATGGTCAGGTGTAAAAAAAGGCGAACAATTAACGGGAGTTTATTCGCTTAATTTTAATGGTTCTGGTTCTGTCGATGTGACCGGCATTGATAGCGTGAATAACTACAGCAAAGACCGGTCAGACATTACGGATGGTTATGTTTACGAAATCGGTAGTAACTCAAGTTTTAAGGTGGGGAGTGACTGCATCTTAACGCTAAATTTAACGTTTCTTGATGGGCATACTACTTCATTGCCGATTTTTTTAGCGGGTATTGATAAGAATTCGATAGCGCAAACGGGTTCAGGATTCGCTTACCTTTACAAAACGATGTCTACGTTCAATCTCACTCGGACGTTTGAAGATGGCAGAAGTATTCGATAGTGTCATCGCAACTGACATCGGTTCGGCAGAAAAAGTAATTTTAAATCTTCCTGATCGCAAAGCCATTTTGCTCAGTTGCATTTTTGGCAATAAGACCGCATACGAACTTCCCATTACGGTTTGGATTCGCAGAGGTACGACAAACGCAAGTATTGTAAAAGATTGGCGTGTAAGTAGCGGGCAAAACTCCGGTGATGTTTTAAATGGGAAGATGGTGTTAGAGGCTGGTGATAGCTTGATGGCTCGTTGCCCGATTGATGCGGCTTTCGATTCCATTGCTTCAATTATGACGGGGATTGGCTAATGTTTATTTCAAATCCAATCATGATTCCTGATTCTGGCAGTACGTTTTATGGTTTCAAATTTGACGCAAAAACGGGGCGATTAACGGTTGATATTATCAACGACGGTTCGCCAATTGTGCCGGGAAAATACTTTGCATCTTTTTGGGAAAAACGGCTAATTAACTTTAGCCAAGGCGACAATGGTCATACTTTAGCGAGTGTAATTTAATGGCAACAACAATTGATTTGGGTTTATTGCGATTTGTGTTTTGCGGGGTATTCAATGCTTCGACAACTTACGAACTCAATAACATCGTAAATTACGGTGGAAATGTTTATGCGTACATTTCACCAATTAAAAGCTCAGCATTGCCAACAGATACAAATTATTGGCAAAAAATTCTGAGTGGATACAACTATCGCGGTGCGTTCGATTCAACAGCGGCGTATTTAGCAGGTGATGTTGTTGTATACGGTGGCTCTTCTTATTTGTCATCAACTGGTAGTACAGGAAAAGTACCAACTGATGCAACGGCGTGGAATGTTTTAAACATTGGCTTAAGACCAATGGGTGATTGGGCGACGACAACGCAATATTTGCCCAATGACATCGTCTTACGCGGAAATAATAGCTATATCGCGCTTTCTGCTCATATCTCGTCAGATTTCCCAACGGATTTGGCTGCTGGAAAATGGAAAAAATTTAACGGCGGTTTTAGATGGGCAGGTGATTGGACGGCTGGAACAAACTATTTAACTGGCGATTTCATTCGATACAGCGGTTCAACGTATTTAGCTGTCGTAGATTTTACCGGTGGTAGCACGTTCTCTGCTGATTTGGCTGCTGGAAAAATGCAGCTCATCGCAAGTGGCACAGCGAATTCAAATACGCTTACGACATCAAATCTAACGGCTTCAAAAACCGTTGATATAAATACACATTATTTAGTCAATACAGGACGCATTTCGGTCGTTGCCACATTACCTGCTACACCGGCAGATGGCAGCATGATTAGATTTACGGATGTTGCAGACTTAACAATGAATCCACTTGTAATCAAGGCAACAGACGGTTCAAAAATCGCGGGCGATAAATTTCCATTCAATCTTGATGTGAAAAACGCATCCGTCCTATTTATTTTCAATTCAACATCTAACAACTGGATAGTCAAATGACAGTTTATTCAACACAGCTCATCCCAAAGCGCGATTGGGGATTTAACGGCACGGGGCGCAGAGCAGCCTATGCGTTGCTTTCGGATAACACTAGCACACCGGCTACGGTAAGTATTGCTTTTTACGATGAAAATTTTCGCAGTGTAAGTGGATTGCGTGCGATGCAAGGCTATTCACAAGGAAATGCAGATATTGCAACTATATCCTATACAGCAACTTACGGCGGACGCGAAACCCTTTTTAGTTTGCAGGCTGGATCTCAAAATCAGGTTTCGTCAAATGGCACATCAAACTTTCCAAATGGAACGAATAGCTGTGGTGAATTTAGTAATTCCATGGCAGATATTTTTAGTGATGGGAACTTTCAAGGTGTTCAAAACAGAAGTACAAGCCAAACGGAAAAGTTTTACTTAAATCAAAATGCGATTATGTCCGACCATACGGACAAAAGCACTGTTTATACGCTGACAAGCGGGAAAATCCGTGCAGTTAGTCGTCTTTTTGGTCAATATGGTTATTCAAAGGCTGGTACAGCAGATTTCACTGTTCTGAATCTAAATGCAAGCATGACTGGGACAGCTTGTTATCATGCAAACAGAAAAGAATTAACGATTTTGTCGTATAAAAATTCGACAACGTTTGATGTATTTACTTACAACAATGTTGATTTTAATGCCTTCCCATCGCCAGCAGTTGCTTTATCGCAATCGAATGTGACACTCACGGCATCGACAGTAAATATCACTGATGTAAACACCAGTTATATCGAATCGATGTATCGCGTCATGCCAACTGTTTCTGATGATGGCACGGTATGGGTTACGACGTTTGTACCAAGTGCGGCGTTGAAACTATCGAAATTTACCCGAAGTGGAACGACTGCCGCAACTGCAACGCCGATAACATCGCTCAGCGTGACAACGAGTTATGGTGTTGATAACGGTGTTTATTATGGTCAACGCAGAATGCAATCGCGCGATGGAACGACAATCGCTTGTTTTTGCCCTTATTACTATTACGGCGCAGGTATTGAGTGTTTCATTATCGATAAGACCAATAACACTTATCAAAATTTCAACTGGAATAACACAAGCGATGGCTGTGCTGTTTTGCCATTTAAAGATACGGGTTGGGCGTTTTATACAAATTCGAACTTTTACGCTTCGAATTGGTCTGGTGCATTCATTATGGCGACTTTTGAACGTGGTGATTCGCTAAATACGCAATTGCGTCAATCAAGCGCGGGCAAATATCTGCCTTATGTAACAACGCCAAACACAACCAATTACCCAGCACTCATGCCGGTCGTCGATTATTCAATGATGATTCGTGACACAAACGGCGAGTTAATCCAACCTTACGGAGATGCGTTCTAATGAAACCAACACTTTATTTTTTTGAAGATGGACGCTGCGCCGTCATGACTGTTTTTCAAGATGGTATCGAACCAGAGCATGTTGCAAAGTTTGAACTGACAGATGGGCAGTCGCAATTTACGCCACGTTATTCGCTCGTTGATGGTGCATTGACCGACAATTACGCCGGAAAAACAGACGAAGACGTTGCCACGATTTTGCAGCAGATTGAAATCGATAAAGCGGCGAAATTGGCGGCAAGTTTAGTGCAACATTCTGCACAGACAACAACGGTTTAAATCTATTGATCCGTGAACAACGAACAGCGTATAGCATTATGCAGTGATTTTTTGGCATTCACACGCTATGTCAGTGAACGTGGTAGTCGTAAGTTCTTTGTGAATTGGCATCACCGCGTGATTACTGACACGCTAATGAAAGTTGTTCGCGGTGAAATTAAACGGCTGATTATTAACATTCCACCGCGTTATTCAAAATCGGAATTAACTGTTGTTAATTTTATTCCGTGGTGTTTGGGTTTATATCCAGACAGCGAGTTTATCTACATTTCTTATTCAAAACGAGTTGCCGCAAAACACGCTTATTTAGCTCGCGCTGTTGTAAAAAGTGAAGGCTATTGTGAATTGTTTGGCGATGTAACGTTAATGGACGATTCAAAGGCAAAAGATGAGTGGCGAACAAAGCAAGGCGGCATCGTGTACGCTTCAGGTTCAGAAGGTACGATTACAGGTTACGGTGCAGGAAAAATGCGCGAAGGATTTGGCGGGGCAATTATCTTTGACGATCCGCACAAAGCAGGTGAAGCTGAAAGTCCAATCCAACGCGAAAATGTCATTGAATTTTACCAATCAACAGTAGAAAGCCGCTGTAACTCACCACACACGCCGATTATTGTGATTATGCAGCGTTTGCACCATCAAGACTTGGCTGGTTTTTTACTTGACGGAGGTAGTGGGGACAAATGGCATCATCTAAAAATTCCAGCAATTGATGAAAATGGCAAGGCACTGTGGGATTTCAAGCACTCAATTGACGAGTTGCTAAAAATGAAAGCTGCGAATCCTTACAATTTCATCGGTCAATATCAACAAGAACCCACGCCAAAAGAAGGCGGAATTATCAAATCAGAATGGTTTGAACGTTATCGTGTGCCGCCGGCTGAAAAATTACGCATTGTCCAATCATGGGACACAGCTTACAAACCTAAATTGCAAAACGACCCGAGCGTTTGCACGACATGGTTGCAAACGAAAGATAACAAATACTACCTGCTCGACTGCTTTGTGATGCGTGGTGAATATCCCGATGTGAAACGTGCGGTTCAATCAAAATATGACCAATTTAAACCGCAAGCAGTTTTGATTGAAGATAAAGCCAGTGGACAGTCACTTCTCCAAGAGCTACGACACACGCGCATTCCCGTCATCGCAATACAGCCTGAAAACGACAAAATCACTCGCTTAAATTCGGTTTCAACGATATTTGAAGCAAAGCAGGTTTATTTACCAGAAAACGCGCCGTGGCTGCCTGATTACGAGCATGAATTACTTTCATTTCCACTCGCAGCGCATGACGACCAAGTGGATAGCACGTCACAGGCTCTCGAATGGCTACGTTCTAAATCTACAAACGCACTACCTATTGTCGGCACACCAAGGACATTTTAATTATGGCTAAAATCTTTTCATCATTATTCGGATTCAACGCTAAAAGTACGCCAAATAATCGTTATGCCAGTACGCCAAAAGCTCCAAAAGCACTTTATAACGAACAAGCAATTGATTACTTGGTTAATCCACTTTTTCAAATGGCTGACACAGATGAAACCCTGAAAAAACTGGGTGTGCATCGTAAGGAATTGCGTATTTTGGAATCGGACGATGAAATTACTGCGTGCATTGAGACTAGACGTGAAGCCTTAATTGCCACGCCATGGCGATTAGAACAAGGTTTGGTTAGACAAAATAACTTTTTATGGGGTGAGTTAGACAAGGTTATTACCACTGTTTTGCGTGGTGCATTCAATGCTGTTTTGTATGGATACAGCGTGCAAGAGGTAATCTATCAACGGT
>DALYHZ010000174.1:0-5702 GCA_031970635.1 Methylococcaceae bacterium
TTTTCGGCGATGCTTTGGTTTAGTGGCTTGTGGTTAATTTTAGTTTATTTACCGCTTTGTCATTGGATTTGGGGCGGCGGTTGGCTTGCAAAAATGGGTGCAATGGATTTTGCAGGCGGAATCGTGATTCACGTCAACGCAGGCGTTGCGGCGTTAGTTGCGGCAATTGTGTTAGGCAAACGTAAAGGTTTTCCACAAATTGCCATGCCTCCGCATAACATGACAATGGTTGTTACGGGCGCGGGAATGCTTTGGGTCGGTTGGTTTGGTTTTAACGGCGGCAGTGCATTAACGTCGGATGGTCGCGCAGGTATGGCAATTTTAGTCACGCACATCGCGGCGGCAGCAGGTTCGCTTACATGGATGGCTATCGAATGGCAAAAATACGGCAGACCAAGCGTTCTTGGAATTGTCACGGGAATGGTCGCGGGTTTAGGCACGATTACGCCAGCATCAGGCTATGTTGGGACATTTGGCGCGTTGGTCATCGGTGTTAGCGCAGGATTTGTGTGTTTTCATGCCACACAAATTGTGAAACGCAAACTCAAAATCGACGATTCACTCGACGTTTTCCCTGTTCACGGGGTGGGCGGTGTGATTGGTTCGCTTATGACAGGTATTTTTGCGGCAACACAGTTTGGTGGTTTAGGGTTGCCTGAAGGTGTGACCATTAGTCATCAAGTTGGCGTGCAAGCCTTAGCCATTCTAGTCACCGCAGTATGGAGTGCCGCATTTAGTTATGGCATTTTAAAAGGTTTAGATGCGTGGATTGGTTTGCGTGTTACAGGTGATGAGGAAGTCCAAGGTTTAGACATTGTGTTACACGAAGAAACCGGCTATCACAGTCTATAACCAACTAAATTACTCGGATAGCATTGACGAATGGGGTTGAATCAAACAAAATCCGCGTTTACATTTTCCCCATTAGTCAAAAAAGAGAAGACAGAATGCAAATTGTTTTAGCCAATCCACGCGGTTTTTGTGCGGGTGTTGATCGTGCCATTGAAATTGTCGAACGCGCCTTAGAAGCCTTTGGTGCGCCGATTTATGTCCGTCACGAAGTTGTTCATAATCGAACCGTCGTTGACGCGCTTAAAGAAAAAGGTGCGATTTTTATCGAAGAACTCACAGATGTACCGATGGGTTCGACGTTGATTTTTAGCGCACATGGTGTTTCTAAACAAGTTCAAAAAGAAGCCAAAGAGCGCAATTTGACAGTATTTGATGCAACGTGTCCGCTTGTGACGAAAGTGCATATTCAAGTAGCCAAACATGCAAAAGCCAATCGTGAAGTAATTCTAATTGGTCATGCTGGTCATCCTGAAGTCGAAGGCACAATGGGACAATATGAAAAACAAGCGGATACAAGTGGCATTTATCTCGTTGAAACGCCAGCAGATGTTGAAAAATTGGCGGTAAATCATCCCGATGATTTAGCGTATGTTACACAAACAACATTGTCGATGACCGATACTAAAATTATGGTTGATGCGCTACGCAAACGTTTTTCATCTATTCAAGAACAGAAAAAGGATGATATTTGTTACGCTACGCAAAACCGTCAAGATGCCGTGCATGAACTTACCAAAATTGCAGACATCATTTTAGTTGTCGGTTCACCGAACAGCTCAAATTCAAATCGATTGCGTGAAATTGCTGAGCAACTAGGCAAAACCGCCTATTTAATCGACACCGCAAAAGATATGCAAAAGGATTGGTTTACACCTCAAAGCATCGTAGGCGTAACAGCCGGTGCTTCTGCACCAGAGGTTTTGGTGCAAGAAGTGATTCAAGAACTTAAAAATTGGGGCGGCGATGTCACGACTGAAATTCAAGGTATCGAAGAAAAAGTCGTTTTCTCCCTGCCCCGCGAATTGAAAAATAAATCGTGCGCGAACCATTAGAATCCATTCGATTAGATAAATGGTTATGGATGGCGCGTTTTTTTAAAACGCGCTCTCTTGCCACAGAAGCCGTATCCGGTGGAAAAGTTCACGTTCATAAACAACGCGTCAAGCCAAGTAAAGAAATTAAAATTGGCGCAGAATTGTCAATTCACAAAGATGGTTACGAATGGTTAATAACTGTCACAGGTATTGCCACTCAACGTGTCTCGGCAAAAGAAGCCGCGTTACTTTACGAGGAAAAACCGGAAAGTATTGCCAAACGCCAACAACAAGTCACCTCTCGCCGCGAAGAACGGCAATATTTAGGCTTTCGAGAGCCAGAACGTAAACCAAACAGAAAGGATAGAGAATTGATTCATCGATTTAAACGTGCTGAATAATCACAAACACGTTGGTGGTTTAGGTAAACCCGCTAATTTGCACGCATATTTAAGCGGTGATTCGGGAAATAGATTTTGTAAATAACGACTATTCCCCTTTTCAACACCGAATCGATTTGCAACTGCTTTCACAAAAATGCGCGTGTTAGGCAAATAATTAAACTGGCTATAATAATCACGCATGAATAACACAATTTCCCAATGTGCAGGCGTTAAAACAATGCCATTTAATGCCGCCAATTGCTCGGCAACAGATTCGTTCCAATCGTGAGTGTTGACTAAAAAACCCTGTTCTGTCAGCTCTAAGTCCATGTTTGAATTGGCGTGTGGTTGACGGTAAGTTGGACAAATTGCGCGTAATCAATAGCTATGATGCCATCAAACAATAAATTTGTTTCGATACCTCGCAATGTTAAATCGTCATTTAAAACATAACAGGGCGTTGTTAAAAGTAATTCCGTTAGCATTATTTGCCATGCAGAATTTTTTAGTAATCCCAGCACTGAATTATTTAAAAAAACAATACCCGCTTGATTTGGCAAACGTTGTAATGTGACAGGCGATAATTCAAAAACTAAATGTAACATCAATAAGCATCCGTTAATTTCAAACCCGCGATACCAATGATTACGAATAAAATTGACACTAAACGATAAATATCAATTGATTCTTTAAATAAAAGGACTCCTAAAATAGCCACACCAACCGCGCCTATGCCTGTCCAGACAGCATAAGCTGTACCGATTGGTAATGTTTTTAACGCCAGCATTAACAAATAAAAACTACCAATGCCAGATAACGCAGTCACAATGCTTGGTATAAGTTGTGTGAAACCTTGGTTATATTTCAAACTTAAAGCGAAAATGATTTCTATACAACCAGCACTTATTAACAATAACCAACCCATAAATCCCCTTTTATAATCAAGGCTAAATCTTTTACAATAAACAACATTAAACCCTCTTTTAAACTCTTGGTAATATCAATGGAAAATGACGATTCTGCAATGCTCCACAACCGAGCAATGATAATTAACAATTTATCAATGCTTGTTAAACACAAATGTATGATAGGTGCGAATTTAGGTGGAAAAGACAGTTTATTGACCGCTATTATCGCAATCAATCATAAAGAAGGAACCCTCGTTTTAGACTACGGTGCATCGGATTTTTTAAATAAAAAACTCATTTCAACGCCGCATGTCAAATTCACAACCGGTTTTAACGGTATTCAAGTTGCATTTACAAGCGAAAAAATTACAGCAACGAAATATCAAGGTCAAGATGCCTTCTTAATGCCAATTCCAAATTCACTCTATTGGTATAACAGACGTGAGTATTACCGTGTTAACACGCCTATCATGGATCCAAGCATATGTGAAGTTGTAATTCCTCCACCAACTGGAGATTCTACAGAAGAATACAAACAAGCCTATGCAGTTGCCACCGGCATTATTAGAGAACAATTACTCGCTAAAATCCAAGCAGAATTGGTTGAAGAACAACAAGCCTTTATTAAGGCTTATTCTAAAATGTCAGTTGAAAATAAAATCAAAGCAAAACTGGAGCGGCAACAACTTGAAGCCGAACGTGAAGCTAATCCTGTCATGCCGGATGAACGATTACTCAATATCATTAAATTAAATCTACACGACATCAGTTTGTCTGGTTTTTCTGTTACCAATTATAGCGAAGAATTTTCGTATTTTTTAACGAAAAATACGGTTTATGAAAACAGTATTCTTATCATGCCTGGTTTTGGCGAAGTGGAAATGGCTTTTGAGATTATGATAAAACGAAAAATTGAATCGCACAAAGCGGGAGAAATTGCTGAATTAGTGGGGGCTAAATTTCTAAAACTACGACAATCAACGGAATCCACAATATTACGTTACATTCAAGAACTTGAACGTCAGAGCGGCGTGTTAAATTCGTAATTATTGGGAAAAGCGAGTGATTTAAAATACCAGATCACTCGCTATAAAATTTTGGAGGTTAAAAGAACATCGCGCTTTTTGTAACCGCTACTTTAAGCATATAAGCAAAGCAAAGTAACGCTCCACCAAACGCATACCAACGTGTCATATCTGTACGTTTTAAAGCCAAAATTCCTAAACCGACATAACCAAGTAAAGCAACTAATTTTGCGGCAATCCAACCATGTTCACCAGGATAACTAAATGCCAAACTAAATCCTGTTAACAACACCACGCCGTTAATTGCATGTGGTGCGATATTTACCCATTTTAATTGCATCATTTCAGGACGATATTGAGTCAATGCGACACGCCCTAAAAAACTTCCCAATGACAACATGACAAACAACAAATGCAATTTAATAAGCATGATTTCCTCCAGGTAAATTTAAAAGGATAAATTAGGCTTCGTTTGCCGCTTGATTTGCGTGATATGTTTCATAAACATAAACAGGAATATTTAAATCGCCCAATTTTTTTTCAATCAGCGGCAACACATCTGCCCAATCCAAACCACCCACACCTGTTGCCAAACGTGGTAATGCAAGCGAAGTAAAGTTTTCTGCCACAGCGATTTTCGCTAAGGCTTTTAATGAATGTTGCACATTGCTTAACGTTGCTTTACCGTGACGATGGTCATGACTGTCTGCGCCTTCTTGAGTAATTAAATTTACAATGTGTTTACCTTCAGCACTCACCCATGCCCATGCCTGCCCTGCTTCTGGATGATGTTGATGACACCAGTGGTGAAAATCTTTGTGCATAGCTGGGTATAAATTGTGCAACTGTAACGCTAATCCCTTGTCCATGGAATCATTGATACCAACGCCTTGTGCGATTGCGTTTGCTTTGCTTAATAAAATATCGCCTTCTACTAAATGAATCATGTGGTTACTCTTTAATGTGGTTAAAAAATTATTGTTATTTTGTGATTTGAGATTGCCAAAAAGTAAGCGTTTGATTATTCAGCAGTGTCTCAATAAATTCCGACGCTTTGCTTAAATTTCGGGCGGCATTTGCACTTAAACCATCGCCTAATTCAAAACTTTCTGCACCAATTGCCAATAAAAAACACGGTGGTGGCGTTTCTTTTTTGATGGTTTGATAAGTATCCAAAACAGCCGCAGGACTCATCGCGTGCGTGGTATGTGTTAAATCCCGAACGGGTTGTAATTGCGTAAATTCAAATGCCGTGTCACCTTTTACCGAAGCATCGACAAAAATGACTAATTCCCGATTTTCCAAATCTAGCGCGTGTTCAATTTGTAACTGGAAATCCGTTAATAAATCGACATTTTCCAGCGAACAACGCGCTTCGACATGCTCTGAAACTAACACACCAAGCGCGTCATCCCCTCTGCTTAAATTACCGTAGCCGAAAACCAAAATCGGTTTAGTCATGAATACGCTCAATTTTACCTGTGTCATGTTTGACTAATT
>DALYHZ010000175.1:0-3558 GCA_031970635.1 Methylococcaceae bacterium
GGTGTGGTGTCTATTCTCGATTGCTTTGTGCGTATCGGTCATTAAATCGCCAGTGCGAAAATACCTGCATGTGACGAATTGGCCTTTTTATAAAAGAACAATAGGTGATTCGCTGTAACAACGTATTTTAAAGAGGCGACCAAATGAAAAAAATTTGTTTACGTTTGAGGGTTGCGAATTAGAGGAACATTCGGCTAGTTATGACGCTGTTTTGCAGCGAGTACATCCCGATGATAAAAAAGTGTCGAAAAAACGTTAAATTTAGGCATTTGGGACAGGTTTTGAAATGGAATACAGAATTTGTCTCCCTAATAATGAAGTTCGAGCAGTTCATGGCAAGTGTAAAATTATCCTTGAACGTCAACCTAGAAATGCTAGGAATTAACCGTATCGATTGGTGTGGCGTGTTTGTTAAACGCGGGGACACTCAATTAAATCGTGCTGATTAGGCGTTGTATCAAGCAAAACATGAGGAACGAAATTGAGTTGTTTGTGTTGAATTAAGTTAACTGAAATTTTCGTTTTAAACGCTATTCAAAAAAAAGCCCGCATAATGCGGGCTTTTTTATTTTATTTTTGTGCGGATTTAATTAAGCGTTGAATAGTTATAATCGTTAATTCAATCAACGATTTTGTTAAATCAAACAAGTAAGCTACGATTTCAGTTGGGCTCATTCCTTTAAATTTACGAGCCAAGAAGGGAGCAATCAATGCGCCCAGTAATAATCCAATAACGGTTACACCTGAAAAACTACTTTCTTCAACAACAACTGGTTTAGCAGACACTGGGGCTTTTGTTGGATCAACAACAGGTTCAGGTTCAGGTAGGTTCGCTTCCGCATGGGCTTTTTCAAGCAATTCAGGTAATGTGATTTTATAATCGTCGACCACAACATTTGCTGTTACATTTGGAATACTTGGCAAATCACCATCGCCTTTTCCTACTTTGAGCTGGGCTTTCATGCCCTTTTCCATGTGTTGCGCGATGTCACAATGTACCAAATAGGTCTTATCGCCAGGTGGCAGAATTAAAGTGCCTGAAATTTTAGCTGGACCTGAAACTTCTAAATGAAACATGCCCTTAGGGTATAAATACTTTGGCAAACCATGCATCATCCACTGATGACGCACGTTATCGTCATTGATGAAATGCACCGTCAGTTTTGTGCAGGGTTTGAATTGAAATTCTTGCGTATCAAACGCAAACATTCTGCCTGGGAATTTTTCAGCATATTTATGACCGGCGTGAACAGTAATTTCTTTGGTTTCGGCAATTTTGTCACAGCCACCGGGCAAGGTATCTGGGTTATTCCCCATAACCATACCGCCTGCCATATCCATTAAATGCCCATCACCATGATTCATAAGCATGCCATCGTGGTCTTGATAGTCCTGAGCAAATGTCGGCAGTGAAAATAACGCCGCGAATACACTTACCGATACTAATTTCATCATTGTTTTATTGCCTCGTGATAACTAAAAAAACGTCCCTGTTTGATGTGCTAATCGATGAGATTAGCTTTTTAATTTTGCAATGGTTTCATCTACAGCGCGTTTAAAGCCTGCATGTGATAAATACACAATATATAAGCCTGCAAAACCGAAGAAGGCATAGAGCAAGAATTCATTTCGACTCATTTGCTGACCTTTACCGGCTTGAAAACTCATGTGTGCATCTAAACGTTGTTCTGATGTACCTTCTTCAGGTAGAAGGGTAATTTGAATTAAATATTTTCCCACCTCTGGCACACCGTCTTTTAAATCTAACATGACCGTACCAGATTTATGTTTGGCGGCTTCTAAAAAGAATACACGTTTACCTTCTGGTTCTTTGGTTACTTCAAATTCAACGGCGCGGTTACGATAACGTAAATCTTGATAATCGAAAACCAATTGAGTCAATGAATTGATATTTGGGATATTTCCACAAAAATCTTCAGCTGGAAAATCTTTTGGTTGATAAGCCGTGTAATGAATCCAATGGTCTTTTTCTAATTCAAATTTACATTGGTCAGTATCCGTTCCTGCTGCGCCACCATGCGCCCACAATGCAGACGAAAAGAGTAAAGCTGTTAAACCAAAAGATGTTTTTTTGATAAATTGTGCAATGTTCATAAATCCTCTCTACCGTCTAAGATAATTATTATTGTAATCATTCATTTCAAATTAACTGTATGTTAATTAAACAGTGTATTAAAACCCACTGTCCGTTAAATATACAGTACGCGCTAACTTTAACACGTCGATTTGAGCAAATAAAGCAACACATGGCGATAAATTTATCATGGCAAAAGTGCGGATTAAAAATGACAATACGCACTGCGTATTATTGCTATCTGCCCTTAATTTTCGTAGACTTGCGACAATTTTTCTTATTTATTTTTGGAGTTTTATCGCATGGCATCGTTGACCGCTACGCCCGCTTGGGTCGCATTGCAAAATCATTATGACGAAATTCGTAATCAAAGTTTAATTGAAAGTTTTAAACATGATTCAAAACGTCATGAAAAATTTTCGCTTATTTTTAACGATATTTTGTTTGATTATTCAAAAAACCGGATCAATGATGATACGTTACCCTTGTTGATTAATTTGGCAAAACAAGCGCAATTAGAAACTAAAATGAATGCGATGTTTTCAGGTGAAAAAATCAATATCACCGAACACCGCGCCGTTTTACATACCGCATTACGTAACCGCTCAAACACACCGGTTCTTGTGGATGGTAAAGATGTCATGCCGCAAATCAATGCGTCGCTTGAAAAAATGCGAGGCTTTTGTACGCGAGTGCGTTCGGGAGAATGGAAAGGTTATACAGGTAAAGCGATTACCGATATTGTCAACATCGGTATCGGCGGGTCGGATTTAGGACCTAAAATGGTTTGCGCCGCGTTACATCCTTACGCAACACCCGCATTAAAAGTACATTTTGTCTCAAATGTGGATCAAACGGATTTAGTTGAAACGTTAGAGAATCTTTCACCGGAAACGACTTTATTTTTAGTTGGTTCAAAAACATTTACCACACAAGAAACTATTACGAATGCAAATTCAGCGCGAGCATGGTTGTTAAAATCTGCGCCTGATGCTTCAGCGGTTGCCAAACACTTTGTGGCATTATCGACAAATGCAAAAGAAGTCGCTGCATTTGGGATTGATGTTGAGAATATGTTTGAATTTTGGAATTGGGTTGGCGGACGTTATTCGCTTTGGTCAGCGATTGGTTTATCGATTGCGCTTTATGTTGGCATGGATAATTTTGAAGAGTTATTACAAGGCGCACACGAAACGGATAATCATTTTAGAAACACACCGTTTGAAAAGAATATCCCTGTTGTGATGGGATTATTGGGCATTTGGTATAACAATTTCTTCCACGAATTTCACGCCGAAACACACGCTATTTTGGCTTATGACCAATCGATGCGTTATTTTGCCGATTATTTTCAACAAGGTGATATGGAAAGTAATGGCAAAAGTACGACCATTAACGGCGAGCGCGTTGATTACAACACCGGACCTGTGATTTGGGGACAACCGGGAACAAATGGGCTACAC
>DALYHZ010000175.1:3568-5662 GCA_031970635.1 Methylococcaceae bacterium
GCTTTTTACCAGTTAATTCACCAAGGCACAAAATTGATTCCTTGCGATTTTCTCGCCCCTGCAATTAGTCATTATAATTTGCCAGAACATCACAAAATTTTGATTTCAAACTTTTTGGCGCAGCCTGAAGCGTTAATGCACGGTAAAACGGTTGATGATGTAAAACGGGATTTAACCGAAGAAGAATGCAAAGATAGCGTATTAGTTGCCTCAAAAGTGTTTGATGGAAATAGACCGTCAAATTCATTTTTATTCAAAAAATTAACGCCAAAAACATTAGGCTCTTTAATTGCGCTGTATGAACACAAAATTTTTGTTCAAGGCGTGATTTGGAATATCAATTCTTTCGACCAAATGGGTGTGCAATTGGGTAAAGTGTTAGCGAAAGTGATTTTGCCAGAATTAAATAACGATGATGAAATTACCACACACGATTGTTCAACCAATGCGTTAATTAACACCTACAAGAAATTGGCTCGCGAAGGCTAAAATAGCTTCGTTACCATTAAAATTAAAAAAGCCCTGCAACTGGAAAGTTGCAGGGCTTTTTAGTTTTAAATAATCGTTAAGATTAGATAAGACCTTTTGCTTCAAGAATTTGTTTGTGAGCGTCGCGCAATTTGGTTTCAGCTTGTTGTGCGTTACCGTCTTGTACGTCTTTACGAGCTGCTTTCACAACGTTAGTTGCTTTTGCAATAGCACGAGCAACACGGTCATTAGCATTTACTTCTTTTGAAAAGTCAGAGGCTTCTTTGATAACTTTGCCAGCTGTTTCAGCGTCAGCACCAGAAGTAATAGTATCGATTGCAGTTTGAACTTTAGCAGCCAACATATCAACAGCTTGTGCTGCAGGGTAAGTGATGCGGCCTGCATCGCTTTCAGCAAAAGAAGTTGTAGACACTGCACCTAAAGAAGCTGCTACGATTGCTGCTAAAGCGATTTTTTTCAATGTTTTCATTAACATTTATCCTCGGATTGTTATTATTTTCTTGGGTTTAAAAAGAAATAGCCATCGCCAAACCGATGAGCCGATTCCAATTCTAAACACATTTATGAATTTTTCAACCAATCTGCATGTTAATTTATTGACCATTGCACGAGTTCACTGTAAGCGGTAATTAAAACAATCGCACCAAAAATGAGTCGATACCACGCAAAAATTAAAAAATCATGATGACTGATATAGCGAAGTAATCCTTTAATTGCAATTAATGCACTGAAAAATGCGGTAATCGTACCTAAAATGAAAATGGGCATATCGGTAGAAAATTCAAGCAAATCGCGATGTTTATATAAATCGTACAAACTCGCCACAATTAGTGTTGGAATTGCCAAAAAAAACGAAAATTCTGTTGCGGCTTGTCGCGACAAGCCAAAAAATAAACCGCCAACAATTGTCGCCCCAGAGCGTGACGTTCCTGGAAAAAGAGCAAAAACTTGAGCAAAACCAAGTTTTAATGCGTCCATTTTTGATAACTCATCAACTGTGTTAATTCGAACCGTATGTTTACGTTTTTCTGCCCAAATAATAATGAATGCTCCGATGATAAACGCTAATGCAACTGGCACAGGCTTGAATAGTAACGTTTTTATATATTTACCAAATAAAAAACCTAAAATTGCAAAAGGTAAAAAGGCAATAATCAAATTGATGGTAAAATTTTGAGCAGTTTTTTCTTTTTTGAATAAACCGCTAAACGTATCACTAATTCGCCGGTGATACTCCCAACACACCGCTAAAATTGCACCGACTTGAATGACGATTTCAAACAATTTGCCTTTGTCATCATTAAAATTTAACAAGTCACCAACTAAAATTAAATGTCCAGTGCTGGAAATGGGTAAAAATTCTGTCAACCCTTCGACGATACCTAAAATCAATGCCTTTGCGGCGAGTAATAAATCCATAAATCCTGCTGCGTGTAAAGTTTAACGTTTCACGTTAATGGTAATTGCCGCACCATCAACAGGTCGTATTTTATCCTCTTCCGGATAAGCAAACATAATTGCTTGTGTATCGAGTTCAACTTCACGTTGAATCTTTTTAGGTTTTTCAATCGTTATATCTGATTTAGCGTGCAGCGCGTTCATATC
>DALYHZ010000176.1:0-5649 GCA_031970635.1 Methylococcaceae bacterium
ATGGCGATTGGAGCCCTTTACGGAATGGTGGTAACAAGATTTTTTATAACCATAAATTGAGAAATATGAATCAAGAAACAGGTAAGTTATACGTTGTTGCGACCCCGATTGGAAATTTAGGCGACATCACGTTTCGCGCCATTGAAACATTAAAAACCGTGGATTTAATTGCAGCTGAAGATACGCGCCACGTTAAAATGCTGCTGCAACATTATGGCATCAGCAATAAAGTCATCGCTTTGCATCAACACAATGAAGATAAAGCCGCGTTAGATATTGTTGAAAAATTACGTTCTGGTTTATCGATTGCGCTAGTTTCGGATGCGGGAACACCTTTAATCAGTGATCCGGGAATGCCCGTTGTTAAAGCTGTGCATGATGCGAATTTTCCTGTTATACCTGTTGTTGGTGCATGTGCGTTAATTGCCGCGTTATCTGCCGCAGGCGTGGCAATTACGCCATTTACTTTTGAAGGTTTTTCACCTCGAACCTCGTCAGTACGACAAGCATTTTTTTCTGAACGCACAAATCTTTCAACCACATGGGTTTTTTACGAGTCGTGCCATCGAATTTTAGATTGTTTACACGACATGGCAGCTGTTTTACCTACTGAACGTTCAATTGTCATCGCTCGCGAATTGACCAAATTGCATGAAACGATTGTTAAATTGCCGCTCTCTGACATGCTCGCACTCGTTGAAAGCGATGCTAATATGCGTAAAGGTGAATTTGTCGTCATTGTCGAGGGTGCAGCAAAAATCGATGTTTCCGAAAACACGCTTACACATGAACAAGAACGCATTTTGAAATTATTATTGACCGAATGCAGTGTGAAAAAAGCGGTGGAATTAGCCGTGGAAATTACTGGCGGCAAAAAGAAAGTGCTTTATCAAGCCGCGCTTGCACTTAGTAACAATCAAACAAATTAGAGGATGATTATGACGATAGCGACATTAAGTGATATTTTTATTTATCCGGTGAAATCACTGGCAGGCATTCGGGTAAATCAATGGGATGTAATCGAAACCGGTTTACGCTATGACAGACAATGGATGTTAATTGATGAAAAAGGACAATTTCTCAGTCAACGCCGTTTGCCTAAAATGGCAATAATCAAAACGCATTTGACGAATTCAGAATTGATTTTATCTGCACCAAACATTTCAGATTTTTCATTGTCACTAGTGCCACAAAGCGAGGTGATTATTCAAAGCACGGTTTGGGAAGATTGTTGCGCCGCTCGACATGTTTCAAACGAAGCGGATGCGTGGTTTAGTGAAGTTTTACAAACGTTTTGCCAATTAGTGTATTTGCCAAACGAAACTAAACGCGGTGTGGATTTAAAATATGCAAAAGATTCCGACCGTGTGGCGTTTTCGGATGGTTTTCCCTTCTTGATTGTGTCTGAAAATTCGCTCAACGCGCTTAATGACGCGCTGGAAATGCCAGTTGAAATGGCGCGTTTTCGTCCAAATTTAGTGATTTCTGGTTGCGAGGCGTACGCTGAAGATACTTGGCGAGAAATTTCGATTGGCGCAATGCCGTTTCGTTTACCTAAACCGTGTTCGCGTTGCTCAATTCCCGCTATCAATCCACAAACGGGTGATGTGGGCAAAGAACCTTTAACCACACTGAATCAATTGCGAAAATGGCAAAACAAAATTTATTTTGGTCAAAATGCGTTGCATGACCAATGCGGTGAACTGAAAATTGGCGATGTTGTTAAAGTAAATCATATCGGCGATAAACAACCGCCGATTTAAATTAAAGTCATTTTTTGAATCGGTTATTTTTAGCAAAACGGTTTTAACGCTATAATTTCGCGTTTTCAATCTTCCCTTATTATCCATTTGCAGGAACTTTTTTCTATGTCGCAAAACACTACTCATTTTGGCTTTAAAGAAGTCGCTACCGAAGATAAAGTCAAATTGGTGCGCGGCGTGTTTGATTCGGTTGCCAGTCGCTATGACATCATGAATGATTTAATGTCGCTAGGCATACACCGTATTTGGAAGCGCGTTGCTGTTGAATTAAGTCAAGTTCGCGCCGGTTATCGCGTACTCGATTTAGCGGGTGGAACGGGAGATTTAACAACGCTTTTTCGTAAAAAAGTGGGTGATACCGGACAAGTAGTATTAGCTGACATCAATGCCGCGATGTTATGCACAGGACGTGACCGTTTAATTGACCGTGGTTTAACCGATATTCGTTATGCACAAGTCAACGCGGAATGTTTGCCATTTGCTGATAATACATTTGATTGCGTGTGCATCGGTTTTGGTCTGCGAAATGTCACGGATAAAGCCGCTGCTTTAAAATCCATGCACCGCGTTTTAAAACCAGGTGGTTGCGTGATTGTGTTGGAATTTTCACGTCCTATCGACCCAATTACAGAAAAAGTTTATGACTTTTATTCATTTAAATTGTTGCCGCAAATCGGCAGATTTGTCGCCAATGACGAAGACAGTTACCGTTATTTAGCTGAATCGATTCGTATGCACCCAAAACAAAATGAATTAAAAATAATGATGGAAGAAGCAGGGCTTGAGCGGTGTGATTATTACAACATGACGCAAGGCATTGTTGCCGTGCATCGCGGCTATAAACTTTAAATCATGTTTTTTGAAAAGCTCTTTCGTGCAGGGCAAACATGGCACGAAGAAACATTAGCAACATTGCAACTTAACATCGTAGAATTTTTACAAGATGAAACCCGTGATTTACCTGCTTTAGCAGAAGCCGAATTATTTTATGAGCAAGTCACGCTTTTGCAAAATGATGTAATGGCTTTAACAGAAAAACTCGATCATTTAACCGCTCAAACGCCGCAAGGAAACTAATATGATTATCGGGCAAATTGAATCTTACGATAGCGAAAAACAAACCGGCATTGTCAAAAGCCAAGATGATTTTTTTGAATTCGACGCGAGCAGTTGGCAATCAACACTACCACCTGATGAAGGCGATGAAGTGAGTTTTGAAATCAATGACGGCGTGGTTTTGAATATGCGTCTAGTTGCAGAAACCTTAAAACCCGTGGAAGGCGTAAAACGTAAATGGGTTGCAACGGTGCTTGCATTATTTTTAGGCTTTTCTGGCGCACATCGATTTTATTTGGGTTATTACAAATTAGGTCTGGCGCAGATCGCTGTCACGGCATTAACACAAGGCTATGGCGTATTGTGGGGATTTATCGAAGCAGTGCTACTTTTTTCTGGTCACATTAACAAAGACGCAAAAAATCGTCCGTTGAAATAAGTTTTAAACACAAAAAAAAGCGTGGCTGAATTTTCAACCACGCTTTTTTCCGGCTAATACACTTTTTAAATCTTATTTGGTAGAGCGTACGTTTGTTGCTGTCAAACCTTTAGGACCGGTTTCAACGTCGAATGTGACACTTTCGCCTTCGTTCAATGTTTTAAAACCTTCGCCTTGAATAACAGAGTGGTGAACGAAAACGTCTTCACCGCCATCTGTTGGCGCAATAAAACCAAAGCCTTTTGTATTGTTAAACCATTTAACGGTACCTGTTGCCATTTTGAAACTCCTAACTAAATAATAAAAACGGTTACACAGAACTTACAACATTGATAACCAGACAACCCACAACTTAGGAATCTCTTAACTCAACAGCTGTTTTCTGACAAACACATTGTAGCCGTTTTTTTTACATGAGTGGGTTTTTTCTTAATTTTACGAAATGTTTTTTTATTATCGATAGTTACGTGCAACCCACCCACAAGTCAATTTCCTAGTATAATGATGCGACTATTATCGCCTGCCGTTACGCCATGATTTTCATTTCATCAGTTTTTGCTAACGGTTTTTAAACTTCGGAGTTTTCAATGAATCAGGATTTAAAAACGTATCTTTCAACTTGCCAAGCGCGTGTTGAAAATACGTTATCTCAACGGTTGCCTAGCAACACCGTTTTACCTTTACGATTACATGAAGCCATGCGTTACAGCGTTTTGAATGGTGGAAAACGGATGCGTCCCATGCTTACTTACGCAACAGGACACGTTTTAGGAATTTCCCCCGATGAACTTGATGGCATTGCCTGTGCGGTAGAGTGTATTCATGTGTATTCGCTTATTCATGACGATTTACCTGCAATGGATGACGATGATTTACGTCGCGGCAAACCAACGTGTCATAAAGCCTTCGACGAAGCGACCGCGATTTTAGCAGGTGACGGATTACAAGCATTTGCCTTTGAATTACTCGCACACGATGCAACGATTACCGCAAGTCCACAAAAACGTTTAGAAATGATTACTTGTCTTGCAAAAGCCAGTGGTTCTCAAGGCATGGTCGGCGGTCAAGCGATTGATTTGGAATCGGTTGGCAAAATGCTCACCTTGCCAGAACTTGAAAATATGCACATTCACAAAACAGGTGCATTGATTCGCGCCAGTGTTGTGCTAGCAACGTTGGCAAAAGAAAATGTGGATTTAGAAGCTGCAAAACGACTTGATAATTACGCAAAATGTATTGGTCTTTCATTCCAAGTAAAAGACGATATTCTCGACGAAGAAAGCGACACCGCAACGCTTGGTAAAACCCAAGGCAAAGATAAAGATAATAATAAACCCACCTATCCCGCATTATTAGGTTTAGCAGGCGCGAAACAAAAAGCCCAAGAATTACATGAAAAAGCTTTAGAAAATCTTGCCTATTTTGGTGAATAAGCCAATTTATTGCGTGATTTGTCACTCTACATTATTCAACGTGACCACTAATTCAACCTGCTCTACGCCTCGTATTCAAGGAATTCACAACATCATGACCCATTCACACTATTCGTTGCTCGATAAAATCAACACGCCAGCCGATGTCCGTAAACTTGAAAAAGACCAACCCAAACTGCTTTGCAAAGAAGTTCGTGAATTTTTAACCCGTTCTGTGAGTGTTTCTGGTGGACATTTTGCCGCAGGACTTGGCACTGTTGAATTAACAGTAGCGTTGCATTATGTGTTTGATACACCAAACGATAAATTAGTGTGGGACGTGGGACATCAGGCTTATCCGCATAAAATTCTTACCGGTCGCAAAGAACGCATGACTACGATTCGCGCAAAAGATGGCGTCTCAGCGTTTCCGAACCGATTTGAAAGTGAATACGATGCGTTTGGTGTGGGGCATTCGAGTACCTCAATCAGTGCGGCATTAGGAATGGCGATTGCCGCGAATTTAAAAGGCGATAATAGACAAATGGTCGCCATTATCGGCGACGGTAGTATTACAGGCGGCATGGCGTATGAAGCGATGAATCATGCTGGCGCGTTGGATGCAAATTTACTGGTGATTTTGAACGATAACGATATGTCGATTTCACCGCCCGTTGGCGCGATGAGTAATTATTTGACCAAGATTTTGTCGAGCCGTTTGTATTCATCGATGCGCGAAGAAAGTAAAAAAGTGTTGAGCAAAATGCCAACCGTTTGGGAACTCGCACGCCGCACCGAAGAGCATATTAAAGGCATGGTTGTACCAGGGACGCTTTTTGAAGAACTCGGTTTTAATTACATTGGTCCAATTGACGGGCATGATGTTGAGATGCTTGTTTCGACGTTGGAAAACTTGAAGCATATTTCTGGCCCGCGCTTTTTGCATATTGTCACCAAAAAAGGCAAAGGTTATCCACCT
>DALYHZ010000177.1:0-5643 GCA_031970635.1 Methylococcaceae bacterium
AACTCATTCTCTGCAAGTTCAGGCGTTCTTACATGATCCCATACACGCTGATGTAAATTGTTTTTTGTGGCTTTACCAATGTAAAGAATATCTCCATCAAGAGTCGTATAAAAATACAGACCACTTTTTGAACCAATACCATCGCCTGCACCGAGCATTCCCATGTTTTCAGAATTCGACCAATCTGCAATAGGTGGACGATCTTCTCCAAATTCAAGCACAGCCGTGACACCATTAAAAAGATTCTTATTGTCATTTATGAAAGTATGAATTTTTGCGTAAGCCTCAGATATTTTCATGTTTTTCTCATGGTTTAGTAAAAAAGCCCCGATTCACATCACTGCAAATCGGGGCTTTGAATTTAAAGCAAAAAGAAGTTTAAGCCAACATGATTACATCATGCCGCCCATACCACCCATTCCGCCCATGCCACCCATATCAGGCATACCATGACCTTTGTCATCGCTAGGCGCGTCAGCAATCATCACTTCGGTGGTGAGCATCAAACCCGCAACAGAAGCCGCATTTTGCAACGCAGTACGAGTGACTTTTGCAGGGTCTAAAATTCCCATTTCAATCATGTCGCCATATTGACCTGTTGCCGCGTTGTAACCGAAGTTGCCAGAACCTTTTTGCACTTCGTTGAACACAACAGACGGTTCATCGCCAGCATTCGCTACGATTTGACGCAAAGGCTCTTCCATTGCACGACGTAAAATGTTCACGCCCACAGTTTGGTCGTGGTTTGCGCCTTCCAAGGTTTTAATTGATGCCAACGCACGAACCAACGCCGTACCACCACCTGCAACAACGCCTTCTTCAACTGCCGCACGAGTTGAATGCAACGCATCTTCAACGCGCGCTTTTTTCTCTTTCATTTCGATTTCAGTTGCTGCACCGACTTTAATTACCGCAACACCGCCAGCGAGTTTTGCCAAACGTTCTTGTAATTTTTCACGGTCATAATCAGAAGTCGTTTCTTCCATTTGAGCGCGAATTTGAGCAACACGACCTTTGATTGCGTCTTCTGAACCGTAACCGTCAATGATGGTGGTGTTATCTTTGGTGATTTGAACACGTTTTGCAGTACCCAATTGTGCGAGTTCTGCTTTTTCCAAACTCAAACCAATTTCTTCTGAAATCACAGTACCGTTTGTTAAAACCGCGATGTCTTCAAGCATCGCTTTACGACGGTCGCCAAAACCTGGTGCTTTCACAGCGGCAACTTTCACGATGCCACGAATTGTGTTCACAACTAAAGTTGCTAACGCTTCGCCTTCAACATCTTCAGCGATAATCAATAATGGACGACCTGCTTTTGCAACGCCTTCTAACACTGGCAACATGTCGCGGATGTTTGAGATTTTTTTGTCATAAATCAAAATCATCGGGTCGTCTAATTCGACGCTCATGCTGTCTTGTTTGTTGATGAAATAAGGCGATAAATAACCACGGTCGAATTGCATCCCTTCAACTACGTCCAAAGAATTATCTAAACCTGAACCTTCTTCAACGGTAATAACGCCTTCTTTGCCGACTTTTTCCATTGCTTCGGCAATGATTTGACCGACTGATTCGTCAGAGTTCGCAGAAATTGTACCGACTTGCGCGATTGCTTTGTTGTCTGCACAAGGTGTTGCAGAAGCAACTACCGCTTCAACAGCTTTCGTGCAAGCCAAATCGATACCGCGTTTTAAATCCATTGGATTCATACCAGCGGCAACGGCTTTTAAACCTTCGTTCACAATCGCTTGCGCCAAAACAGTCGCGGTTGTTGTACCGTCTCCCGCTACGTCAGACGTTTTTGATGAAACTTCTTTCACCATTTGTGCGCCCATGTTTTCGAATTTATCTTTTAATTCGATTTCTTTTGCAACCGATACACCGTCTTTAGTAATCGTTGGTGCGCCGAAACTTTTGTCTAAAATCGCATTGCGACCTTTAGGACCTAAAGTCACTTTTACCGCGTTGGCTAAAATGTTTACACCACGCGCCATACGAACTCTTGCGTCATCACCGAATAAAACGTCTTTTGCTGCCATGTTTAAATACCTTATCTGTTTGAGAATGTTTGTTTAAAAAGAATTAACCTAAAATCGCCATGATGTCGTCTTCACGCATCACGATTACGTCTTCGCCGTCGATTTTCACTTCGTTGCCTGAGTATTTGCCAAACAATACTTTGTCACCAACTTTAACGTGCATTGGATGAATTGAACCGTTGTCTAAAACTTTGCCAGTACCGATGGCTAACACTTCGCCTTGGCTTGGTTTTTCTGCCGCACTGCCTGGTAAAACGATACCGCCAGCGGTGGTGGTTTCTTCTGCAACACGTTTAACGATAACGCGGTCGTGTAATGGGGTAACTTTCATGTTGAACTCCTAAAATAGATTAAAATAAAAACACAATCCCACAATCGTGGGGAAAACTTTGAAACCACTTAAATCATCGAATAACCATGAATGACACACAGCTTTTACGCTATAGCCGCCAAATTATGTTGCCGCAACTCGATATTGCAGGGCAGGAAAAATTGCTTGCTGCAAAGGTTCTCATTGTCGGAGCTGGCGGTTTAGGTTCACCCGTTGCCATGTATTTAGCGGCGGCGGGGGCAGGTCATTTGGTAATTTATGACGATGACTGCGTGGATTTGTCTAATTTACAACGGCAAATTTCGCATCACACTGCTAATGTAGGGACTGCAAAAGTGATTTCAACCCTTGAAACGGTAAAAAGTTTAAATCCCGATGTGTGCGTCACCGCTGTAAAAGCCAAACTTGAAGGTGAAATACTTGAAAATGAAGTAAAAAATTCCGATGTGGTTTTAGATTGCAGTGATAATTTTAAAACCCGATTTGCCATAAATTCTGCGTGCGTGAAATATCAAACGCCGTTAGTTTCAGGGGCGGCAATTCGTTTTGAAGGGCAAGTGTCAGTTTTTACGTCAGGAAAAAATGAAAGTCCATGTTATAACTGTTTATATCAAAGTGATGGTGAGGAATTACAAACCTGTTCGACAAACGGTGTGATTTCGCCAATTGTCGGAATCGTTGGCAGTATTCAAGCCTTAGAAGCAATCAAACTCATCACAAAAATTGGTGAAACATTAACCGGTCGCTTACTTGTCATTGATGGATTGAATATGGAATTCAACACCCTTAAATTACGCAAAAATCCACATTGCTCAACATGTGGTAATTAACCGAAATTTTAAACATTGGAAAAATAAAATGAAAACAACCGCCTTTGCAAATATAGTTGGTAACAGTTTGTTATGCACATTAGCTGATGCGGATTGGCATTTTTTCATTCGTCGTTTAGACGGAAAAACACATGTGCCATTTTCCCCATTTCATAAAAAACACATTTCATCTGTCCATATCGCAACATTTATTCCCAATTGGAAAACGTTGCACTGGGTAAAAATCAAAGACAGCATTTTGGGAAAACATGAATCGTATGCCAAAGATGTTGAATTTGAAATCAATGTCTATTCAAGTGAACACAGCCCTAAAAAACATCAAGAAGTGATTGATGCTTTTTTAGAATTTATGCGTAATGATTAAAATTTCTTGCCACACTCGTTAAAAATTATGACCATCAATCAAAATCTCGCCAATGAACTCTCCGTCCATGTTAATCAAATCAACGCCGCCGTCACCCTTTTAGATGAAGGCGCAACTGTTCCCTTTATTGCCCGTTATCGAAAAGAAGTCACAGGCGGTTTAGACGACACGCAACTGCGTTTACTCGAAGAACGTTTAGGCTATTTGCGTGAACTTGAAGCACGACGCACGGTGATTTTGGCAAGTATTTCTGAGCAAGGAAAACTCACGTCTGAATTAGAAGCGGCAATTAACGAAGCCGAAACAAAAACGTTGCTCGAAGATTTGTATTTGCCTTTCAAACCCAAACGCCGAACCAAAGCACAAATCGCCCGTGAAGCAGGTTTAGAACCGTTGATGCAAGAAATTTTGCAGAATCGCAATGTTTCGCTTGAAGAACTTGCCGCAAAATATATCAATGCCGAAAAAGGCATTGCCGATGTTGCCGCAGCACTCGAAGGCGCACGACAAATTATCATGGAAGATTTATCTGAAAACGCACCACTTTTAGCCGATTTGCGCGAACAAGTTTGGCAACAAGGTGTCATGTACGTTCATGTCGTCGCGGGTAAAGAAGCCGAAGCCGAAAAATTCAAAGATTATTTTGATTACCGCGAACCACTACAAAAAATGCCTTCACATCGCATTTTGGCAATGTTGCGTGGACGAAATGAAGAATGTTTAGTTTTAACAATGCAACCCGCCGATGATGAAAAACTCGGTCATGAATTGTGCGCTCAAAAAGTCGCAAAACAGCTTGATGTTGGCGACCTTTCAAAACCCTCAAATGCGTGGCTTTCAGAAACAGCGCGTTTGGCGTGGAAAACAAAACTGTTCACACGTCTGGATTCGGATTTGAAAAACCAACTTCGTGAAGCCGCTGACGCAGAGGCAATCCGTGTATTCGCGCATAATTTGCGAGATTTGTTACTTGCTGCGCCAGCAGGTGCAAGAGTGACAATGGGTTTAGACCCTGGGATTCGCACAGGTGTGAAAGTAGCGATTGTTGATAAAACAGGCAAAGTCGTTGCAACGGACACGATTTACCCACACCAACCGCGTAACGATTGGGACGGTTCGATTGAAAAATTGGCGAAGTTGATTGAACAATTCGGCGTAGAACTCGTCAGCATCGGCAACGGCACAGCGTCACGCGAAACCGATGCGTTAGTGGCGGACGTAATGAAACGTCACACAGATTTAAAATTTAACAAAATTGTCGTTTCCGAAGCAGGCGCGTCGGTTTATTCGGCATCAGAACTCGCGACAAAAGAATTTCCTGATTTAGATGTTTCCTTGCGTGGCGCGGTGTCAATTGCACGACGTTTGCAAGACCCACTCGCCGAACTCGTTAAAATCGACCCAAAATCGATTGGTGTCGGTCAATATCAACATGACGTGAATCAAACACATTTGGCGAAAACGCTTAACAATGTTGTTGAAGATTGCGTGAATAAAGTGGGCGTTGATGTGAATACTGCGTCAGTTTCATTGCTCAAACAAGTGTCTGGTTTGTCGGCAAGCGTGAGTGAAAATATCGTCGCGTTTCGTAACGAAAATGGCGCGTTTAAAAATCGCACTCAACTCAAAAAAGTGCCACGTTTAGGCGATAAGGCTTACGAACAAGCGGCGGGATTTTTACGAATTTTGAATGGCGATAATCCGCTCGATGCCTCGGCAGTGCATCCTGAAGCCTATCCTGTTGTTGAAAAAATCATTGGCAAAACAGGCAAATCGATTCGTGATTTAATCGGGCAACCTGCATTTTTGCGTGGTTTGAATGCGGCAAATTTTACGGATGAACATTTTGGTTTGCCGACGGTCACTGATATTTTGCAAGAACTCGAAAAACCAGGTCGTGACCCGCGACCTGAATTTAAAAATGTCGAGTTTAAAGCGGGTGTGGAAAAAATTACCGATTTAGAAGTCGGAATGCGTTTGCAAGGCGTAGTCACGAATGTGGCGAATTTCGGCGCGTTTGTGGATATTGGTGTGCATCAAGATGGTTTAGTGCATATCTCCCAACTAGCTGATCGA
>DALYHZ010000178.1:0-5606 GCA_031970635.1 Methylococcaceae bacterium
ATGCTCAAAGCGCGTATGGCGTTCGCTAATTCTCTACGCGAAGTCATATTCTTCTCCTTTGGTAAATGTTAAAAAAAATTGCACTACTAAAATTCTTCAATAGTGCAACCTGTATTATTTTTTGACGTGAGTGACTAATAGATTAAAGCGAATGATCAAAATCACTCGCTTTAATAATTCGTTCTTATTCTAAATTGGCGTGTCTTTCGCGCATAATCTCTTCAGGAATACCTTTTTCATGAATAATATGAGAAATGGTTGATTCCAAAAAGAGTAATGTTGACAACTCAAATACTGTTCCCATGGGCATACCGACAACTTTACCGTATAAATCTTCACGACCAATTTGGAAAACACCGTCTGCCATATCACCAATTGTTGAAGCCGCTCTTGACGAAATCAACATGATTTTCGCGCCGACTTTTTTCGCGCTTTTTGTGAAGGCAATCAGCTGCTCTGTTTCTCCAGAACCTGAAATGACGATTAACAAATCACCTTGTTTAATACTTGGGGTAACGATTTCGCCGACAACATTGACATTGTAACCACCATGCACCAACCGCATCGCAAAGAAATTGCCGACCAGTTTTGAACGACCCGCGCCCGCAATAAAAATGCGACCAGCTGCGTCGAGCATAGCGGTGAGTTTTTCATCGTACGATTCCTCTGTTGCTTCGAGGATACCTGTGATTTTATCTAAGATAAGTTGTTGGTGCATAAGGCTTCCTTTAATTAAACAGCGTCAACTAATTCACGAATTTCACGAGCTGCTTCAGCAGGTGAAGCTGCACCATAAATAGCTGCGCCAACAACGATAATGTTTGCACCTGCACGAACTACGTCTTGAACAGTTTTTGTATTGATACCACCAGCAACTGAAATGCGAACGTTCAAACCTAAAGAAGAGATTAAGTTCAAATCTTCAAATGGTGTGTGACCTGCTGCTTGTGCGTCTAAACCAGTGTGAACACCAACGATTTGTGCGCCTGCTGCAACAGTTGCACGTGCGCAAGCTGCTTTGTCATCAACGTTGATTAAGTCAATTTGAGCTTCAGCTGCATTTGCGTTAGCTGCTTTGATAACGCCTTTGCAAGTTGCTAAACCAGAAACACCCAATACTGTGCAGATGTCTGCGCCAGCTGCGTAGAAAGGAGTTGCTTCGTATTCGCCAGCATCCATAGTTTTCAAGTCAACTAACAATAATTTGTCAGGGAATTCAGCGCGCAACGCTTTAACTAAGTTAATGCCGTTGTGTTTAATGCAAGGTGTGCCGATTTCAAAAATGTCAACGAAAGGAGCAACTTGTTTTGCTAAAGAAATGGTTGCGTCGAAATCTAATGAATCTAATGCCATTTGAATCAATGGTTTTGCCATGATGTACACTCCAAAAAAGTTATAGTTATAGTTAAAAATTGTTACGCTAATTTATGCGGGGCTAACTTTAAAGTACAAGGGGTAGGCGTGTCAATGCAAAATACGCCCTAATCCTTTTCCCAGTTATCACGCAGTGTCACCGTACGATTGAATACCAATTTATCGTTCGTACTATCAGAGTCTAAACAAAAATAACCGGTGCGTTCAAACTGATAACGATTTTCCAAAGTTGCTACTTGCAAACTGGCTTCAACACGGCAGTTTGTCAGGGTTTGCAATGAATTTGGATTCACGACATCTAAGAAATTTTCTTCGTTATCAGGTTGCGGCACAGTGAACAATCTGTCATATAAACGAATTTCTGCCGTAAGCGAATGCGCTTCAGATACCCAATGAATTACGCCTTTTACTTTGCGACCTTCTGGATTTTTGCCCAACGTATTTTCGTCATAACTGCAACGCAATTCGATAATTTCACCGTCTGAATTTTTAATCACCTCATTACAACGAATCACATACGCACCTCGCAAACGCACTTCTTCGCCTTGAATAAGACGTTTATATTTCGGTAGTGGATTTTCTGAAAAATCATCGCGTTCGATTAAAATTGTTTTTGAAAATGGCACCATACGTTTGCCAAATTCTTCGCGTTGTGGATGATTGCTGACTTCTAAGTTTTCGACTTTATCATCGGGATAATTTTCAATCACCACACGCAACGGTTCTAAAACTGCCATCGCGCGAAACGCATTGGTATTTAAATCTTCACGAATGCAATATTCCAACACACCCATTTCAATCCATGAATTTTGTTTGGTAATGCCAATGCGTTCACAAAAATCTAATCGATTTCGGCGTAAAACCAGCGCGGCGTAAACCTGCAATCGTCGGCATTCTTGGGTCATCCCATCCAGAAACGTGTTTTTCTGTAACGAGTTGATTTAATTTGCGTTTACTCACAATCGTGTATTCCAATTGCAAACGGGCAAACTCGATTTGTTGTGGATGACATGGTGTTTGCAATTCATTCAAAACCCAATCATATAATGGGCGATGGTCTTCAAATTCCAATGTACAAAGCGAATGTGTAATCCCTTCAATCGCATCAGAAATACAATGCGTGTAATCGTACATCGGATAAATGCACCACGCATCGCCAGTGCGTTGATGATGAACGCGGCGAATACGGTAAATTGCAGGGTCACGCAAATTGATATTTGGGGATGCCATATCAATTTTTGCGCGTAAAACATATTGACCGTCTGCAAATTCGCCTGCCCGCATACGAGCAAACAAATCTAAATTTTCTTCAATCGAGCGATTACGATCAGGGCTTTCTTTGCCAGGTTGCGTAAGTGTACCGCGATAAAGTCGGATTTCTTCGGCAGATAAACTGTCCACATACGCTAAACCTTTTTTAATCAAATCCACCGCATATTGATAAAGTTGCTCAAAATAATCTGACGCATGCCGCAATTCTGACCATTCAAATCCTAACCACGCTACATCACGCTTGATGGATTCCATATATTCGATACTTTCTTTTTCTGGATTTGTATCATCAAAACGTAAATTGCACGTTCCGTTATTTTCAAGTGCAGTGCCGAAATTTAAACAAATCGATTTTGCATGACCAATATGCAAATAACCATTCGGCTCAGGTGGAAAGCGTGTGGCAACTTTGCCGTTATTTTTGTTTACACTTAAATCAGTAGCAATAATTTGACGAATAAAATTCGCAGGTAAAACAGATTCTGGGGTGTGCATAGTCTTTAAATTTGAAAAAGTTAAATAAATAGCGTAGTCATTCACGCTAATGCAAAAATTTTTTAAAACATGGTAAATGAAACTTAATGGTGTAACAAGGCAGAAAGCATGCCATCCAACCTAAAATATATCTAACAATGACATCATATCTTGTTCGCGTGTTGAGATTACTTTACCATCCACTCGTCTGAACATTTCGTTCAGTCATTGACAACAATAAAATCTAAGATGAAGGTGATTTATGATGAAAAGGCTCTCTTTCGTTGCACTTGCTTTGACGGCAACTTGTGCTGTGGCAACGCCTAATGCTAATACGAATAAATGTAAAGATGTTCCCTCTTTTGAAAATTTACAAAGCGCATTAAAAACCGCTCAAGCACAAGACAATGGTGGTTTTGCTTTAAATATGTGGGGAACAGTTGTAAACCGTGATGGTGAAGTTTGTGCTGTAGCTAAAACTGGCGCAGACCGTGGCGACCAATGGCCAGGAAGTCGCGTAATTTCTGCTCAAAAAGCCAACACAGCAAACGCATTCAGTTTGCCAGGTTTGGCATTATCAACAGCGAATTTATATTCAGCTGTACAACCAGGTGGCAGTTTGTTTGGTTTGCAAGAAAGTAATCCTGTTGATACATCTGTTGCTTATGCCGGCGTTGCCAGTAATTTTGGTACAAAAACAGATCCGTTGGTAGGCAAACGTATCGGTGGTATTAACGTCTTTGGTGGCGGTTTAGCATTGTATAACGCGTCTGGCGCATTAGTTGGCGCGATTGGTGTGAGCGGCGATAGTTCTTGCGCTGACCACAACATTGCATGGCGCACTCGTCATACTTTAGGTTTAGATAATGTTAAAGCCGGTGTTGCTGGTGATAAAAAAGACAACATTATCTTTGACATTGCAAATGGTAAAAGTACCAGCGGCTGGGGACATCCAACTTGTAATGATAAAAGTTCAAGTTCAAATGACGCGGTCTTAGTCGCTTCCCCTATCAAATAAGATGACACCGAACAGAGCAAGTTTATTTTGCAGGCTTGCTCTGCTCTTTTGAGGGAGGGTTCGTTTCATTACTTCCCGTTACTTTATCAATCCAGCTGTAAATACGTTTCACCAACAAACCATCATCGTGTAAATACAAATGCCCTTCGTTATCGAGTTTAACTTGACGGTAATGTACATTTATTTTTCCAGCTACTTGCCGTTCTCTTGCGGTATCAGCAACATTCGACGCATCTAATGCGCCATAAATATCAAACATCGGCAAAGTAATTTTCGGAATAAATTGCAAAGTTTGTGCAGTCATATCGCTAGTTTCTGGCACAGGTAAACTGATTGTCACCAACGCATTCACATCCTCAATTTTTTCAGTTAGTGAATAACTCGCCATCAAACCGCCTAAGCCATAACCAATCACGACAACTTTTTCAGCCTTTTCTGTTTTTGCGAATTTTATCCCTGCAAGTAATCGTGCTTTTGCTTCAGGAAATAGAGCGTAATAGTCTTGAACAGGCGCACTTGCTTCGCGTACCGGCATTTGCAACGACAGCGTTGCCCAATGATGTTCTGGGAAAAAAGTGCGTAATTGTTTAATTATCGCCTGTTGATTAGGATTTCCACCGGTGTCATGTAACAGAATGATTGTGCCTTGACGAGGATTTTTTGCAGTGTCGGTATACAACCCTAAAAATTTCTTTTTATCCGCCTCTAACCAAACTGCGTGACCAACGTTTAACGTTTTTTGAATATCGGCGGCAAATTCTGCCTCGCGTTTTTCATCGCTTGCAACACAAGTGAATGCACTGCATAGACAGAGAACCAATCCAATGTGTGTGAATTTTTTGATGAACATGACGCAGAATTCCTAATGATTACAGTTTGTAAATGACTTCGCGATTACTCATTTTGGGGTCTTGAGCTTTTTCATTGATGTCGGATTTTGCTTTGCCTTGATGCGTACGATCGCGGTCGTATTTTGCCATCATTTCTTCCCATGTTTTGTATTGCTGATATTCTGCCGCGCCTGCTGCTTTGCGTTCTTGATAAATTTCTTTACCCATGGCGATGATTTCAGCCGGCGTTTTCCCATCCACTGCATTTAAAAATTCGTTTTGGTCTTTTTTCGCATCGCGTATCATCCAAAATGACATTTCATATTCCACGCGCATATCTTCGCCTAAACGAGGCTTAATCATTTTGACCGATTTGTAAGCCGTTTTTTCATTATGACCATTGATTTTTTGACCATTGTTACACGCAACCAGCGTCATGCAACTGAGCAGTAATAATACAAAAGGTAATTTTTTCATTGCAATAATCTCAAAATTAAATAAGCGGGATGATAACGTAATCGTAACAAACAAAGTAAAATGCGTGGTTATTATAAACCGAAGCCATTTTTTTTATGCTGGAATTTCTTTCACTGCTCCGACAACGCTATCATGTCGTTTTGAATTCCAACCCGCATGAT
>DALYHZ010000179.1:0-2905 GCA_031970635.1 Methylococcaceae bacterium
AAACCTAAAAAACGCCAGCCATTCAAATGACCACGTTGTTTATTTTGGTCTAATGCACCTTCAAAACCGTCGACAATGTTAATCAAACGTAAATACCCTGCTTTTTCTAAAGCGGCGGCGGCTTCTAAGGAACGTTGACCACTGCGGCACAATAATAAAATGGGCGTATTTGGATTAGAAACGACTTGGCGGACTTGTTCTACAAAATGCAAATTGAGTTGCCAATCGGGGGCTTCTTTCCAAGGAATGTGAATAGCTTGTGGTGGATGCCCGACAAATAAATGTTCCATTTTCGTTCGCACGTCAATGAGTACGGCGGTTTTATCCTGTTGCAACGTATCCCACGCTTGCTGGGGATTAAGGTTTTCTATCATTGGGAAAAATTCCAAAAGTTAAAATTGCTGACGGCTATTATCGCACTCATTGACAATTTTGGCGCGACTATTGCGTTTCAAATTGCCCGAATGAAGTAAAATAATCCTTGATAACACTTATTTTTATGTTCAGTATACTTCAATCCTGTTAAGGGTCAGTGAAGGACAATGTAAAATAGGCAGGAAATGAATTATTCATAAAAATAGATCAATTGCTATGACAACAAAAATAACCACACCACTAGAAGACCAAATGTTATCGACTCAAGAGAGTAACGAACATACCACTCAATCTATGCTCAATGAATTACTGGCAGGGCTATCTGAATCAGATTTACCACATGAACAACTTTCCCGCACGTTTAATATGGAACGACGGTCTGGTAAACAAGCCGCCATGTTAACACTGAGTGTGGATTTAAATGATTTTGAGGCGGTATACGACCATTTTGGATATGCTGCAGCAGATGAATTATTACAACAAATTGCAGAACGGCTTCGACAACGATTGCGTGACAGTGATGCCATTGTGCGTGTAGATGGCGATGAATTTGTGGTGTTGTTAGAAGATCTTCACTCACCTGATAATGCCGATAAAGTGGCAAACGAGCTAATTGAGATTTTGACACCACCATTTAAATTAGCTCAAAACGACAATGTAACAATCGGGACGACTATTGGGGTGAGCTTTTTTCCCCACGGCAATGACGACAGTGAGTAAAAAATATGTTTGATGTCGGATTTTCAGAACTGATAATGGTTGGTTTAGTTAGCCTGTTAGTTATAGGACCTGAACGTTTGCCTAAAGTGGCGCGAGTGGCAGGTTTTTGGATAGGAAAAATTCAACAAATGATTGCCAATGTAAAAGTTGAAATCAGTCAAGAATTACACACGGAAGAAATTCGGCAACTGCTCAAAGAAAATGAAAGTCTGCACCATTTGAATGCTAATCAGATATTGCCCCCTACTTCACAATTAGATCCGCTTTCTGCCGAAACGGTTTCTCACAAATCACAACCTCATGAATAAAACGCACTCTGCTGATTTACCTTTTATCGCGCATCTGATTGAACTGCGTAATCGGTTATTACATATTGTGTTATGTATTGTAGCGATTGCATTGCCGTTATCAATTTATGCCAATGATATTTATGGTCTATTAGCGCAACCCTTGATCGCACATTTACCACAAAACAGCACAATGATTGCCACGAATGTGACATCGCCTTTCATGACACCGTTTAAATTGTCATTGCTCACTGCTGTTTTCCTTTCTGTACCATTTATTTTGTATCAATTTTGGGGATTTCTTTCCCCAGCATTGTATAAAAACGAACAACGCGCTATTTTTCCGATACTTATCGCCAGTACGATTTTATTTTATTGCGGTGTGGCATTTGCCTATTTTGTCGTTGCACCCTTAGCCTTAGGTTTTTTTACCGCCGCCGCACCAGTTGGTGTGACGGTAATGACAGATATTGAGGCTTATCTCGATTTTGTATTAACTTTATTTTTTGCCTTTGGTGTCTGTTTTGAAGTTCCTATTTTTACTGTGGTAGCTGTTTGGTCAGGTTTTACGACTATTGAAAGTTTGGTTGAAAAACGTCCTTATGTGATTGTCGGTGCGTTTATAATCGGGATGTTTTTAACGCCACCGGATGTGTTGTCACAAACATTACTAGCTGTGCCGATGTGGTTATTGTTTGAAGTCGGTTTGTTATTTGCGCGATTAAAAATGCGTTCAGTGAAAACAGAAGCGGTTGCCATTCCAGTTTCAAATGCGATTACGACCAAAACCAAAAAACGTCGTGTAAAGTCCAAAAACTAATACTTAAACAGGAAAGAAAATGCCCATCGATATTTTAGTTGCCATCATTGCTGTTTCGATTATTCAATCTGTTTTTGGCGTGGGGACGTTACTTTTTGGCACGCCGATTTTGTTGTTACTCGGTTATGAATTTGTCGATGCACTGGGCATTTTATTACCTGTTTCAATTGCTATTAGTACGTTGCAATTATTAAAACACCATGAAGAAATTGACAAAGAATTTTATAAAAATGTCTTAATTTACAGCGTGCCGTTGGTTATCGTATTTTTGGCAATCATTGCGTCAGTGAAAATTCATATCGGTGTTGCCATTGGTATGCTTTTGGTTATCGTCGCGTTAAAAAGTTTTTTACCTGCTGTCGAGCGTACTTTAGCCTCGATAATGAAATACGAGCGCATTTATTTAATTACTTTAGGTGTGATACATGGCATTAGTAATTTAGGCGGTTCACTATTAACAGCCATTATTTACGCCAAAAATTATTCAAAAGACAAAACGCGCGTAACAGGTGCGGCAAGTTACGCAACACTGGCATTGTGTCAATTGGTTACGCTGCTGGCGATGAATACGGAATTTAATTTACCGTATGTAGAGAGAGCAAGTTTAGTTCAAATTGCTGTCGTTATTTTTTTACTTACTGAAGAATTGGTTTATAACCAAATTGCTAACGAAAAATATAACAAACTGTTTACCATTTTCTTA
>DALYHZ010000179.1:2932-5584 GCA_031970635.1 Methylococcaceae bacterium
AAATCGTTATGAAAAAAATCGTAAGTCTGCTCGTTTTATCTTTTTTGTTGTTTGGATGTGATTCTGAAAAAATGCCCGAATTAACAGATCCGTCGGAAAGAGTCACTGTACACATTGAAAACAGAAATGGCATTGCTTATGTCCCTAATGAGACCAAACCGTTCACAGGTATTTTTGAAGGCTATTACCGCAATGGTTATAAAAAAGCAGAAATCCATTTTAAAGATGGCAAACAAAACGGTCTGGCAAAAATGTGGTACGAAAATGGACAACAAAGCAATGAAGCTATGTTTTACAACGGAAAGCTCGAAGGTATCGCCACAGAATGGCGTAGAGATGGTTCAAAAAATAAAGACCGCATTTTCAGAGATGGAAAATTAACTGGCTCATTGGATTAAGGCATGAGTGATTTTACTTCATTAAATATTGCTGTTTTGACGGTTTCAGATACGCGTAACGAAACAAACGATACCTCTGGCGCAACATTGGTTAAACGGATTGTGAATGCCGGACATTTTATTGCTGAAAAAAAGATTGTTCCTGACAATATTTATCATATTCGCGCCATCGTATCGTCATGGATTGTAAATGAAAAAATCGACGTTATTATCAGCACGGGTGGCACGGGTGTAACGGGACGTGATGGCACACCTGAAGCGGTTACGCCATTACTCGATAAAGTGTTAGAAGGGTTTGGCGAAACGTTTCGATGGCTGTCTTTTAATGATATTAAAACGTCAACTATTCAATCTCGCGCGATTGCTGGTGTGGCAAATGGTACTTATATTTTCTGTTTGCCTGGTTCTGCAAATGCCTGTCGCACAGCATGGGATTCAATTATTCAAGTGCAATTGGATTCTCGCACGCGCCCGTGTAATTTAGTTCAACTTATGCCTCGACTATTGGAAAAATAATTATGCCTTCTGTTTTTTTATTTCTTGGCGCAACGTGCGCGTTTTTAGGTGTGACGATGGGCGCGTTTGGCGCACACAGTTTAAAAACCGTAATTAGTCCTGAATTACTTGCGGTCTATCAAACAGGCGTAACGTATCAGATGTGGCACGCATTCGGTTTGATTGCCATTGCCCTCATGCAACAACATGATGCACAATCAAGACTGCTTAAATGGTCAGGTTCGTTGATGTTTTTAGGCATTGTCTTGTTTTCAGGCAGTTTGTATTTACTGGCAATTTTAGATTTACCCGCGTTAGGAAAAATTACACCATTAGGTCATTACTGATTATTTTTTCAGGTAAAAAACAAGCTAAACATCGTTATAAATCTTCGCGTTATTAAACAATTTTTTACTTTTTAGGTTATTTAACATGGAACTCAAAACACTAACGCATCAAGTCATCGCTTTAGCGGGAATCGCCCAAGCCGCCGCGTTGGTGCAGCAATTAGCGACAACTGGAAAAACGGACGAGCAAGCACTCGAAACCACATTAGGCAGTTTACTTAAAACAGATTCGGATACTGTTTTAGATGTTTACGGTAATGATTTGGCAAATCTTCGGTTAGGACTGAATCAACTTAAAGCGCAATTGACCGGTTATGAAATCGCTTATCCTGACCAAGCGCGTTATGCGGCTTCGATGGTGTTTTTAGAAAAACAATTAAGTGACCACCCGGCAATGCTTAAAACCATTTCTATCGGCATTGAACGCGCTAAAGCCCAAACCGAACATTTTCATTTGTTACATGAAAATGTGTTAGCAAATTTAGGTGACATTTATCTGCAAACGATAAGTCGATTACAACCACGCATCATGGTAAATGGTGTGCCGGATTATTTATCTCGTCCAGATGTTGCCAATAAAATTCGAGCCTGTTTGTTAGGTGGCATTCGCTCTGCAATGCTTTGGAAACAATGTGGCGGAAGGCGTTGGAAATTTTTATTATTTCGCCAAAAAACACAAACGGAATTGCAACGCTTACTAAAACTCATTTGATGATTACCATTCAACAGCAATTGAATAATGCCGCAAATTGTTTAACTGCTGTTTCTACGTCGCCGCGTTTAGATGCAGAAGTTTTACTCGCTTTTGTTTTAGAGAAAAATCGTAGTTATTTACGCGCTTGGAATGATAAAGAATTAAACGCACCTGAACTTGCCCATTTTGAATCGTTGATTACGCAACGTAAGCAAGGTGTTCCTATTGCTTATTTGACAGGTAGTCGCGAATTTTGGTCACGCGATTTTATTGTTTCTGCCGATGTTTTAATTCCTCGCCCTGATACCGAATTATTGATTGAATTATGTTTAACGCAAATTCCCATTAACGCGGCTTTCACCATTTTAGATTTAGGCACAGGTTCGGGCGCAATTGCTGTAACTCTGGCGGCTGAACGTCCTAATGCAAACATTATCGCTGTTGATAGCAGTGCCGCCGCCCTTGCAATCGCACAAAAAAATGTCGAAAAACACCATTGTTCCAATGTCGAATTGATTTTGAGCGACTGGTTTAATGCGATGCCACAAATTTCATTTGATTTAATTGTCAGTAATCCACCTTATATTCCCGCCGACGATGAACATTTGTCGCAAGGCGATGTGCGTTTTGAACCTAAATCGGCGTTAATTGCATCCGGAAATGGTTTGTGTGACATACAAACCATTGCAAGCCAAGCCGCGATTGCCATTGAGAATGT
>DALYHZ010000180.1:0-5548 GCA_031970635.1 Methylococcaceae bacterium
AGGGCATCCGGTGTGTGAGCATAATCCACAATCACTAACGGCTGATTATTTTCGCCACCAAAACGTTCCATGCGACCATTGACCGGCTTTAAATGACTTAAATGTTGCGCAGCATCTTCTAATTTCACTCCTAACGTTAACATGACAGCCAATACGCATAACACATTTTCTAAATTAAAAAGACCAATCAGTGGAACGTGTACTTTTTGCAATTGGTTTTGCCAATCTACTTCGAATGTAATTCCCCATAAATCGGGAATGACATTTTGTGCAATCAGTGTTTGACCACGTGGCGATTGTCTTTCTGTTTTTGTAACGCCGATAATGGATACATTTTCAGGAATTGCAGCGATAATTTTTTCGCTTACTACATCGTCTAAATTTATCACGGCAAATTCGAGTTGTGACGCGTTAAATAATTTTAATTTCGTCTCTAAATAGGCTTCCATCGTGCCGTGATAATCTAAATGATCACGACTAAAATTTGTAAATACAGCACCTTTAAAACACGTTCCGTTAATACGTCCTTGCGCTAAACCGTGTGATGACACCTCCATTGCGATATTTTCACAATTTTCATCTTTCATTGCCGCTAACATTTTTTGAATTGCAAGCGCGTCTGGGGTGGTATTAAGCGTTTCTTTTAATTGTCCGTATTTTCCCCAACCCAATGTGCCAATCACACCGCAGTTTTCTAGCATTTGACTTAGAAATTGACTGCAAGAAGTTTTACCATTTGTGCCGGTAATTCCAATCACTGCCATTTTTTGCGAAGGGTGTTGATAAAAACGTGCGGCAATATCCCCTAAATTTTCGGCTAAATTTGTTATGGCAATGGCTAAAACATTCGGATTTGTAATATGACTTTTAGCTAATTCAATATCATTGCTATCGAATAAAATAGCCGCTGCACCACGTTCAATTGCTTGCTCAGCATATGTCAAACCATGTTGTTTAGCCCCACTTAATGCGACAAACACATTCCCTTCACTGACATCATTGCTATTTAGTGTCAGTCCAGAAATAGATAAATCACTATCTATAATTGTTAAATCTTTGAGTAATTCTGTAAGTTTCATCTAGTTCTTACCCATTAACAAAACCGGCATGTTGTCGGATTGGTCAGGCGCAACCTCAAGAATACGTAATGCGCCACTCATTACTTTAGAAAACACCGGTGCAGAAACAATCCCGCCGTAATATTGTCCAGCGGAAGGCTCGTCAATCATGACCACAATAATTAAACGTGGATTACTCGCAGGTGCCATGCCCGCAAAAACAGAAAAATAACTATTTTCGACATAACCACCTGCGCCGGCTTTTTTGACTGTTCCAGTTTTGCCCGCCACGCTATAACCATCGACTCGCGCTTCATAAGCTGTGCCGTCTTTGGCAATAACGGTTTCCATCATGGCACGTACACTTTTTGCAGTGCGGCTGGTAAAAATACGTTTCGCTTCGGGGTCTTCGTCACGTTTAAATAAACTCACCGAATGCAAAATGCCGTTATCTGCAAGAGCTGTGTAAGAACGTGCTAACTGCAACGCTGTCGCACTTAAACCATAACCAAACGATAACGTAGCGCGATCGAAAGGTTTCCAAGTCGCATAATCTAATAAACTGCCGCTGGCCTCATTTGGAAAACCGCACGCGGTGGATTCACCAAAACCAAGTTGATGATAAACATCCCAAAAATATTTCGGCGGCATCCGCAATGCCATCTGACTCACAGCGATATTACTGGATTTTTTAATTACGCCCGTTAAATCTAATGTGCCGTAATTGTGAACATCTTTAACCACATGTGTGCCAATTTCAAAACTACCATTGGTTTCAAATGTTTCATCCGATCGAACATAATGTCCATCCAACGCGGCAGCAACGACAAATGGTTTAACCGTTGAACCCGGTTCAAAAACGTCAGTTAAAGCCCGATTACGATATAAATTTTCTTTTAAACTTTTGCGTGTATTGGGATTAAATGATGGTTGATTAACAGCAGCTAAAATTTCACCATTTTTTGCATCCAAGACGACGAGTACCGCTGATTTTGCATGATTTGCTGAAACCGCGTGTGCCAATTCTCGGTACGCCAAATATTGAATGCGTTGGTCGATGCTTAACTCTAATGTTTTTCCTGCAATTGGCTCTTTAATGTTTTCAACATCATCAATAATTTGCCGTTTACCATCACGAATGACACGCTTACTGCCGGCAACACCACGCAATAAATGGTCATAAGCGGCTTCTAAACCTTCTTGTCCTTTATCATCTAAATCCGTAAAGCCAATCAAATGCGCCGCAACGCCGCCTGTTGGATAAAAACGTTTAAATTCACGTTCAAAATAAACGCCTGAGAGTTTCAAACCTTTTACTTGTTCGGCTAAATTTGGACTCACTTGGCGTGCAACATAAGCAAATTGTTTATGCGGATCTGTTAATAAATCTTCAATTTTTCCGGATTCTGAATTTAACAAACGTTCGAGCTGTTTAATTTGCTGACGTGTTGCGACTTTAAATTCTTGCGGGTTAATCCAAATGGATTCGACCGGCGTACTAATCGCAAGTGGCGCACCGTTTCGGTCTCGAATCATGCCGCGATAGGCAAAAACCGGCACATCGCTCACATGACGCATATCGCCTTGTTCTTTTAAAAATTCTTTATCAAACACTTGTAAATCGATGGCTTTACCTACTAAAACTAACATGCCTGCGATAATTGCACCCAAAACCCAACGCCGCCGCGCCGAATAGTCGTAAGTAAACAATGTTGCTTCGTTTTTATGGCGGGAATACTTCATTACGGTTTGATATAAATAATTTTGTCGCGTGCTGGCATAGTAAGTTTTAATTGTTCACGCGCGACTTGTTCAACGCGATTTTGTTCCGCAAGTGTGGTGAGTTCGAGTTGTAATTGTCCCCATGCAACTTCATATTGGTCTAAGGCTTTTTCTTGTTTTTGAATCTCAATAAAAATTAAACGTGAATTATATTTTTTATAAATTACCATTAGTGCCGATACCAATAGTACGGAGACTAAGAGGCTAATACCCAGAAAACGCGCCATGATGTTTAAACTCGTTCTGCAACACGCATCACCGCACTGCGAGCGCGTGGGTTTTGAATTATTTCGATTGCGCTGGGTTTAATTGCTTTGCTTAACACGTTTAAAACACCTTTTTCAATATCTGCTTCTTTAATGGGTAATTTACCAACATCGCGTTTAATACCTGATTCGTCGCGCATGAAACGTTTAACAATTCGGTCCTCTAATGAATGAAACGAGATAACAACTAACCGTCCTTGATGATTAAGTAATTTTACAGCTTGTTCGAGTGCGGAGGTTAATTCACCTAATTCATCGTTTATAGCAATACGAATCGCTTGGAAACTGCGTGTTGCCGGATGTTTATGTTTTTCACGGATTGGAATGGTATCTTCAATCAATTTTGCCAATTGACGCGTTGTTTCAATAGGTTGTGTTAATCGTGTTGTGACAATTGCGTTAGCAATGCGTCTAGCAAAACGTTCTTCGCCGTAATCAAATAAAACGTGTGTTAAGGTTTTTTCATCAATTTGTGCCAACCATTCTGTGGCAGATAAACCTTGAGAACAATCCATACGCATATCAAGTGCGCCATCATTCATAAAACTAAAACCGCGCGACTGGTCATCAAGCTGTGGTGACGAAACACCTAAATCAAGCAAAATACCATCTATTTTCCCATTTAGTTCTGCGTTTGTTGCAAAACGTTCCATTTCGGAAAAGGGCGCATGAATCAATTGAAAACGTGTATCTTGGGACAAATTTTTAGCGCGCTCACACTCGATTGCGGACATATCACGATCAAATGCTAACAAACGTCCATTTTCGCCTAAGGCTTCTAAAATCCGCTGACTATGTCCACCGCGTCCAAACGTCCCATCTATATAAATACCGTCCTTTTTAATTGCTAAATGGTGTAATGCTTCTTCGAGCATCACTGACAAATGGATCATTAACAAATTCTTCCGTTGTTAAAAAGCAATAAAAAAGCCCTATTGGGCATCACATCGTATTCACTATAGATTTCAAATAAAGCTTAGTCAAGAGTGATTTTTATTTGAAATCTTGCTGTATTGACAATGGGTTATGTCTTTTTGTGAAGTTAAAAGTAAATGCGGCGACATATCATGATGTTATATTTATTCAAGGAGAAATTACTTTAGGTTTTTATCTGTTAAAATGTAAAGAGTCAGCCTGTAAGCCGGATTTTGTCTAGGACAGTCATTCATCTAGGCGACAAATCACTTTGCCGCTCAAGCAATCTACCCGAAAGCCGCCAGGGCGGACGTTAGCTTCCCTATTTGATCTTGCTCCGAGTGGGGTTTTCCCTGCCACACCTGTTACCAGCTGCGCGGTGCGCTCTTACCGCACCTTTTCACCCTTACCGAAAAATTTCCGGCGGTATATTTTCTGCGGCACTTTCCGTAGGCTCACGCCTCCCAGTTATTATCTGGCACTCTGCCCAATGGAGTCCGGACTTTCCTCCCTCTTATCATTACAATAAAACGGCGACTGCCCAGCCAACTCTTCGTGTATTAGTTTAACACAAACATTGCTGAGACAGCTTGACGAAAATACGTCGTTAAATTTTTACAGCAAGGGCGTTATCACTGCTTGCAATTCATTTGCCGATAATTCGCCTGCATGATGATAAATAATGATGCCATCTCGATTTGCAACAACCGTGTAAGGAATTGCGCTAATTAAATTACCTAATTTTTTAGCCAGTTGAAAACCTGCCCAATCGCCGGAAATCAGCAATGGATAATTCACGGCTGTTTTTTGTTGAAATGTTTTAACCGCATCTAAATCATCCAACGCGATACCGACAAATTGCACTTTTTCACCGTATTGGGTTTGCAGTGCCATGAATTCAGGAATTTCTTTTAAACAAGACGGACACCATGTCGCCCAAAAATTCAACACGATAATTTTGCCTTGCCATTCTTTAGAAGAATGCGACACATTATTCAAATCAGGAAATGAAAATTCAGGCAACGGTATCGGTTGTTGCTCTGCTTGCCATTGACCGAACATTCGAACCCCAATGCCAGCAGTCAATGCCAATAATGCAATGATAAAAATAATTTGTACGGTTTTCATTTTTTTAAACCATCTGTTTGAGGCGATAAATAAGTTCTAACGCTTGCTTAGGTGTTAAATCATCAGCTCTGACATCTTCAAGCAACGCTAAAACAGGATTTTCAGCCTGCGACACAAATAAATCAATTTGGTCACTGCCGCGTTTGATTTGTTGCTCTGCATAAGCGTGCATTTCGAGTTCGCGTAATTTGTTTTTTGCATTTTCAATCACAACACGCGGCACGCCTGCCAGCGAAGCCACTTGCAAACCATAACTTTGATTTGCCGCGCCATCTTTGACTGCGTGTAAAAAGATAATCGTATCGCCGTGTTCAATGGCTTCTAAATGCACGTTATGAATGTTGCGATGTTCATCGGCTAAAGAAGTGAGTTCAAAATAATGCGTGGCAAATAACGTAT
>DALYHZ010000181.1:0-4904 GCA_031970635.1 Methylococcaceae bacterium
GAACGTATTGTCTCAGAAGGTCAACGCACACCAGCAGGCGAATGGTATGACCAAATGCAAAATGAATGGGTGATTGTGTTGCAAGGTGAAGCAGTGATTGAATATGAAAACACCGAGCAATGCACGTTAAAAACCGGCGATTATTTATTCATCCCTGCAAATACGCGACATCGCGTGGCGTGGACAACGGCAGGACAACAAACCATTTGGCTGGCGATACATTGGTTGTGAATTTAGTGAACGCACATAAAAAAATAACCGTGATTTTGGTTGATGACCACGTCGTTGTTCGTGCAGGATTTCGCATGTTACTTGCCACAGAAGAAAGTATTGATGTTGTTGCAGAAGCTCAACGTGGCGAAGAAGTCCTACAACTTTATAGTCAATTACAGCCTGATGTTATCGTGATGGATTTGTCCATGGCGGGAATTGGTGGTTTAGAAGCTACGCACCGACTGACAACACGATATGAACAAGCAAAAGTAATTGTGTTTAGTGTTTATCACGAAAAAGTCTATGTGCAACGCGCATTAAATGCCGGTGCAAAAGGTTATATTTGCAAACACGCCCATCCAGAAGTGTTAATCACGGCAATTAAAAAAGTCGCCGGTGGCGCAGTTTTTGTCGAACCTGATTTAATGACTGAAACCAGTTCGGATTTACAAACCATTGTGAACAATTTTTCAGCGCGTGAATTTGATGTTTTTTTACTTTTGGCAAAAGGACTAACCGCGCATGATATTTCTGAAAAATTATGTTTGAGTTATAAAACCGTCGCAAATTATGGCTCAAGTATTCGTGCAAAATTAGAGGTAAGTTCGAGTGCAGAACTTGCTCATATTGCATTGTCTTTGAATTTGATGACACAAATTTAGGAAAAATTCCTATATTTTTTTAGGACATGCAAAATTAGAATGCACCAACAATTTTTAATTTTGCATGTTAGAGAACTAAAAAAAATGGCATCACAATATAAAGTAACAGAAGGAAATGATACGTTCACATTAACAGGAACGCCTGAACCATTAACGCAAGTTCAGGTAGTGACACTTTCATAATCAACAGTTCATCAATTCGTAATTTTATTATTGATGGTGGTACAAATTCAGGTGGTGACGCGATTGTTAAACCTGTTTATTACGACGCAGCGGGGACAAAACTTTCGACTGTTAAAACAACGCTAGGTACGCCAAATGCTACCGATAGCATTAAAATCACTAAGACGGGGAATTTCACCGCTTTAAATTTTTCACATATTGAACGCATTGATTTAGCCGACGGTGTGACAGCAACTTTTACCAGCTCACAACTCGGTGATGCGATTTCCTCTTTAGGTGATAATGGCGATAACGCAACAGGTTTGAATGCAGGTTTGCATTTTTATGGCGTGGCAGGTGGGAAAACAGAAACGGCAAAAGTGATTGTTGGATATGAAGACCATACTTTCACACCTCCCGCCACCGTGGTTGATGCAAAACCCGTGACTTACAGCATGGGCGATTTTCAATTAGACGACGCATCCGTGGGCGATTTGTTCTACAACGTTTTGCATTACGATGATTTTGCGTCAAAAAGTGATGAAAATAGTTATGCTCGTGCGGATGGTTCAAATAATGACGATTATGGTTTAGGCAGTAATGGCGTTGATAATGTGACGTTGCGTTTAGGCAATGACACTTATTTAGGCGGTGCTGGCAATGATTTGTTAATTGGACATCAAGGGGCTGATTCGCTTAATGGTGGCACAGGCGATGATATTTTCTTAATTACTAATTTTGGCGGAGTGTTAGGCGCAGCGGGAAAAGCCGATGACGGGAATCCTGAATGGATAAACGGCGGAGATTCAACAAAATCAGGAAAAGGTGATGTTGTCATTGGTGGTCAAGGCACAGATACCTTACGCATCACAGGCGGTTCTGCCGAAAAAACCACGGTGTTATTAACTGACAAAAATTTTAAAAGCATGGAAGTTGTGCAAGTGGGTGGAACAGTTGGGAAATTGAATGTAGAAGATGGCGCGTTGCAATTGATAAATAACCACTATTATCAAGATACGGCTGGTTCACTTACGGGTAAAGATTTACGCGCAGGACAAAGCGCAGATAATGTCATTATTGATGCCAGTGCCATAAAGGCGAATGGTTTAACATTTGTTGGGAATGCTAATAAAAATACCTTTATCGGTACACAAAAAGCCGATACGTTTATCGGTAATGGTGGCGACGATACATTAACGGGCGGCGCAGGTGCAGATAAATTTGTTTTTGGTAAAGTACATTCGCAAGTTGTCAGCGGTGAAGCAACTGCAATTCAAACGTACAAAGAGGTTGCCAGTGATTTAACGGGGATTGATACCATTACCGATTTCAAAAGTGGTACGGATAAAATTGTTTTAAATGCAGATATGTTTGGTGATGTTTTAAAGTTTGACCCAGTAACACACACGTTGTCTTATAACGGCGTGGATTTTGTGGTTTTAACAGGTATTTCAAATTTAGCAGGTAATGATTTGGTTTCTGCGTAGTTTTTTGTTTTGAGAATTGGGTTCTCATTTCGCACTTCTTGCCACGATGTTGAAAAATGTCGTGGTTTTTTTTCGTGTAACCAAAACTAGCGGCTTTTTACCGTTTTAAAAAGAATATGACGGCGGCGTTGTTGATGGCGCGGAATGGCGCGAGAACAGTTAAAATTTATTTGAAGGAAAAAGAAGCGCGAGAAAAATCCCCGCGCTAAATCGAAAAATTACATTTTTGTATCATCAGGAAATGGAAATGATACTCCACGCAAATAAGAAACTTTCGAATTGTAGTTGTAACTGTTTTTTACATCTTCGGCTACTCCATCCGCACTGAGATACAGCGATCCTGCGTTTATTCCCATCAATTCGAGTTTGGAAAACACTTTTGAAACTTCTTTTATATTGATTTTTATTTTATAAGCAGTTGGAGTATTTGAGTTATCGCTATTTGCACATTCTGGCTCTTTGTGAGAAGCAATCAAATCATCTAATTCACTGAGTCCAAGTCTTTTGTAATCAATAGTATCGTATATGAAACAACCTTGTTGTTTTTGCATTCTGCGATTAAATCTTCCAGGAAAATGAATGAATTTTAACTTTCCACCAGGAAAACCATTTTTAAAAATATTTTCATTAGCATCCATAAATTCATTAAATTCCTCTTGAGAGAAATTACCGCCCATTTTTGCCCACATCATAGCCAGTTTTTGTACATTGACAGCATATATGACGACATATTTTGGTTTTTCTTCACCATATTTCATTCTTATCCCATTGAATGCAAAAAACAATGAAACGTATGGCGAATAACTAAAATCTAAAACAGGAGTTGGAACTCCGTGATGTCTTGCATATTCAAGCCAATCATGCCTATCTTCGCTATCGAAAGGTGAAATATCCAATTTTGCCAAACCTACACGAAAAGACTCTATTAAGTTATCAATTCTACTATCCCATGATTCATGCGGAGTGGAAGAAAATCTACTAAGAGTTGTTGTTAATTTGTAATTCTCGCAGTTGTGACCTCGAAATATGTAATCCCCATTTCCCTGATTATTCAAAGCTAATTCTTCTAAAAACTTAATCGCCTCATCACAATTGTCATAAATAATTTCTTTAATGCTCATTTTATCCACCTATGGTAGTTCGGTTAAAAATCAAAAACTCTACACGAATAACACGAATAACACACACAACTCACGAACGGTGCGGCTTTGTTAATGCTTTTAATTTGTCACACTCGCTTTATTATCAAGAAGTCGAGAATGATTACAACATTTTTCCAAACCTTCAGGAAAAATTCCTTTTCTGCCTTGTTCTGTAGTTTTTAAGCATCAAGCTGTTTATCATTCGCGGCAAATTATCGTTATTGAGTAAGGCAAGTTAAACAAGTTAAAACATGAAAAAGAACATTTTTTGTATCACCTTATTAGCCAGTTCGACGCTGGTTTTCGCCGAAGACAAACCACAAGATTTAGGCATTATGAATGTCGTAGGTGTTTCGCCACTCGGTGGCAGTATCGATGCGGATAAATTGCCCACACCTATTCAAACCGTTTCAAGTGAACAACTCGAAAAGACGCAAACTATTTCACTTGCCGATTACATCAATCGTTATTTAGGCAGCGCATACGTCAACGAAGCGCAAAATAACCCATTACAACCTGATATTTCATATCGTGGTTTTACTGCCTCGCCGCTGATGGGTTTGCCACAAGGGCTTTCGACTTACGTTAATGGCGTGCGTTTTAATGAACCATTCGGCGATACGGTGAATTGGGATTTATTGCCACAAGGCGCGATTGATTCGATGGCAATGTATTCGTCAAATCCTGTTTATGGTTTGAATACCTTAGGTGGCGCGATTGCCATTAAAACGAAAACAGGTTTTTCCTCGCCGAAACATCAACTCGAAGTTTCTGGTGGTTCGTGGGATAGACATTCAGAAGAATTAACCAGTGGTTGGAATAACGGCACTTGGGGTTATTTCATCGACATCAATCATTTTGAAGAGACGGGCTGGCGCGATTTTTCACCCACGAAAGCGGATAGAGTTTTCGGAACACTCAGTTGGCGCGGCGATAAAGGCTCGCTTGATTTAACCTTGGGCGCGAATGACAACAATATGCGTGGCAACGGAGCAACACCAATTCAATTATTAAACGAAAACCGCAAAGCCATTTTTACCCATTACGATGAAACAGTGACGCGCATGTTCTTTTCAGAACTTGCAGGCAGTTACGATGTTACGAATAACATTGAAATCAGCGGCAATGGCTATTTTCGTCAAAACCGAATGCACACTTTTAACGGCGACACTAGTGATTATGGCGCATGTGATGATGATTCGGGTTTGTTATGTGGCGAAACACCCGTAATGGATACA
>DALYHZ010000181.1:4945-5490 GCA_031970635.1 Methylococcaceae bacterium
CGGAGCAACCCGAAACTCCAGCGCGACACAAATACGCGGTAAAGGTGGCAGTTTGCAAACGGCTTTCACGGGCGATTTGTTCAAACATGAAAATAATTTAACGGTTGGCACAAGTTACGATGTGTCTGACATTAACTATTCGGCAAATACTGAATTAGGTTCGCTAACCGCTGACCGAGGCACAGTGGGAAGTGGCATTTTTGTCGATGAATCAAAAGTGCGTTTAAAAGCAGGAACGGAAACTGTTGGCGTATTTTTAACTGATACGTTTTCGATTACCGACAAACTCGCGGCGACGATTGCAGGACGTTACAACCACATCACCGTTGATATGCAAGACAAATATATCAACGATGCCGAAAAAAATTTAAACGGACATCACACGTTCGAGCGTCTAAATCCTTCGGCGGGTTTGACGTATCAATTGCTCGATAACGTTACAACTTACGGGAATTATTCAGAATCTGCGCGTGCGCCAACACCAATGGAATTAAGTTGTGCCGACCCGCAAGCTCCTTGTAAATTGCCGAATTCGTTTTTATCTG
>DALYHZ010000182.1:0-5459 GCA_031970635.1 Methylococcaceae bacterium
GTTGTGGTTTAGTACGACGGCTAATGATAATAACCTGCTCGATTGGGCTGAAGAGGATTTTTTAAGCGCACGGCAAGTCGCTTGAAGATGAAAAATATGGACTACGTTAAAGCTAAAATTTTCGCATTTTACTGGAATGGCAAGCACTCATGATTAGTTACATTATTCGCCGTTTTCTTTATGCGATACCGTTATTGATTGCGGTGAATATTTTGACCTTTACACTGTTTTTTGTGGTCAACAGTCCTGACGACATGGCGCGTATGCAATTGGGACAAAAACATGTCACGCAACAAGCCGTGCAGAATTGGAAAGTCCAACACGGTTATGACAAACCGCTGCTATGGAATGCGAATGCACAAGGCTCTGAGCAATTCACACAAACGATTTTTTACAGCAAATCCGTCGGCTTGATGTTATTTCGATTTGGTAATTCTGATAGCGGGCGCAATATCGGTGCAGATATTCAAGAACGCGCTATGCCAAGTTTAGCGTTAGCATTGCCAACGTTATTAATTGGTCTAATTGTAAATATTTCATTCGCATTGCTCATGGTGTTATTTCGGCGACGTGTTTTTGAAAAAATCGGTATTGTGTTGTGCGTTATGCTCATGTCGATTTCGTCGCTGTTTTACATTATCAGTGGACAGTTTTTCATCGCAAAAATGTTAAAACTTGTTCCAATTTCTGGTTATGACTACGGTTTTGCAGCGATTAAATTCTTAATTTTGCCCGTTTTGATTGGTGTATTAACGGGGGTTGGTTCAGGCGTTCGATGGTATCAAACACTGTTTTTAGAAGAAGCTGAAAAAGATTATGTTCGCACGGCTCGCGCTAAAGGCTTAACCGAAACACAAACCTTATTTCGACACGTTTTACCGAATGCTATGATTCCCATTTTGACCGGCGTGGTCGTAATTTTGCCACTGCTATTTATGGGCAGTTTGATTATGGAATCGTTTTTCGGTATTCCGGGTTTGGGCAGTTACACCATTGATGCCATTAACAGCCAAGACTTTGCCATTGTTCGTGCGATGGTATTTTTAGGTTCCGTGCTGTACATTTTAGGACTGTTACTTACCGATATTTCTTACACGTTGGTTGACCCGCGTGTGCGTTTAACTTAATTTTTTTGGATTCCAATGAACCGATTAAAAACAAAAATTCGCGATATTCCTGACTTTCCCCAAAAAGGAATTATTTTTAAAGACATTACCCCGTTAGTGAAAGACCCAGCGGCATTGAAACTTGCTGTGCATCAACTGATTCAACCCTTTTTAGGCAGTGACATTAACGTGATTGCCGGTATGGAAGCGCGCGGATTTATTTTTGGTAGTTTAGTTGCTTGGGAAATGGGCTTACCGTTTGTGCCGCTTAGAAAACCCAATAAATTACCGTATGACGTGCAAAGCGTGTCGTATGATTTGGAATATGGTTCAGCGACTTTAGAAGCACATATCGATGCGTTTGAAGCCGGAGATGAAGTCTTGCTGATTGATGATTTGCTTGCCACCGGTGGTACAGCCAAAGCGAGTTGTGAATTAGTGGAAAAACTTGGCGCAACCGTTGAAGCCTTGGCGTTTGTCGTAGAATTGGATTTTCTAAATGGACGTGAGAAATTAACCCGTTATAATGTACATTCTTTACTACATTACTAATCTTAAAACACGAAAACTGTGCCTTTTAATCTTGTAATTGTTTTGTTTTTCCTCCTGGCAGATTTTGCATTTGCTGAAGATCCCATAAATTTACGGTTTGGTGTTCTATCTTTTCGCCCCAAAGAAGTAACAATGGCGCAATGGTCACCCTTTGTACAAGAACTTCAAAAAAAATTGCATGGTCATCCCGTTGAACTTTTGCCAATGCCTTATCCAGAACTTGATCAGGCGGCAAAAGAAAAACAAATTGATTTTATCTTAACGAATCCAGAGCATTACATACTGCTCAAAAATCAATTAGCCGTGAACGCTGTTGCAACCATGATTACGTTGGAAAAAGGTCATCCAATGACAGAGTTTGCAGGCGTTATTTTTACTCGTGCTGATAGAACAGACATTCAAACGATAACCGATTTAAATGGCAAAACCATTGCCGCACCTGCTGAAGGTTCATTAGGCGGTTATCTCATGCAACGCTGGGAAATGGAAAAAAATAATGTGACGGCGGGGCGTTACGATTTCACCGGTATGCCACACGATAAAGTGATTGACGAAGTGCTTTCAGGAAAAGCGGATGCTGGTTTTGTTCGTAGCGGGATATTAGAAACATTAGCACGAGCGGGAAAAATAACATTAGAAGAAAATCCATCTGTACGTGTTTTAAAAGCCCTTCCAACGACCGAAGATTTGCCTTTGTTACATTCCACAGAGCATTATCCTGAATGGCCATTTGCCGTTGGATCGCATATCAGTCCTGAGCTTGCGCGTAAAGTATCGTTAATTTTGCTCAGTATTAAATCCGATAGCGAGGTTGCAAAAGCCGCTGGCATTGCTGGCTTTAATCCGCCTGCTGATTACACGCCTGTTGAAGTGTTAATGTTACGATTACGTTCGCATCCTAACGAATTGAAATATTTCAATATTAGGGATGTTTTATTGCGTTACCGTGAATTCTTTATCGCGATGATAGCGGCAGGTTTGTTAATTATGGCATTGGTGGTGTCTTTAACTCGCACCAATAAACAATTTAAAAACGTGGCGAATGAAAATCGAAAATTATTGTTAGCTGTAGAACAAAGCCCTGTTTCAATTGTGATAACCGATTTAGACGCAAATATACAATACGCCAATCAAACATTTTTTAATGTCACAGGATACCAATACGAAGAAGTAATTGGACAAAATCCACGCGTATTAAAATCCACTCACAACAATCAACATATTTATGACGAAATGTGGGCTGCGTTAACCAGCGGTAAGGAATGGCGTGGCGAACTCATAAATTGCCGCAAAGATGGCAGCGAATATATTGAAGCGACATTTATCACCCCTGTTAGAGAAGTCGACGGCTCAATCCAACATTATTTAGCCATAAAACAAGATATTACCGAGCGTAAACAAGCCGAAGATCAAATCAAACAATTAGCCTTTTATGATCCCTTAACAAACCTGCCCAATCGACGCAAATTATTGGATCGTTTGAATTACACCATTGCTCTCAGTCATCGAGAAGGTAAACGATTTGCGGTATGTTTGATGGACTTAGATAAATTTAAACCGGTAAATGACACGTTAGGACATGCGGCTGGCGACGATTTATTGCAACAAGTTGCTATCAGAATTTCTCAGCATTTGCGACATAGCGATATGGTGGCACGTTTAGGAGGCGATGAATTTGTGATTGTCTTAGAAAATGTGAATTCTTCCGACGATGCAGCGCATGTAGCGTTAAAAATCATTGCAGATTTGACAGTTCCCTTTGAATTAACGCAAGGTGATAAAGTGCAAATTGGTACGAGTATTGGTATTTGTTTTTATCCCCAGCATGGCAACACGCCAGAAAAACTCATCGACCACGCAGACATTGCACTTTATCAAGCTAAAGCAAATGGCAGAGGTTGTTTTGCTTATTACGAAAATACTTAATGCTTTCTGAATTGTTCGATTTTACGGCTTGCCTGTTCAAAACGCTGTGTGGTGACATCAAATTGTTGTGCTACGCCACTAAAAGATTGTGACGTAAGTTCAAATTGTTTGCTGTAATCACGCCATTTTGAACTTAGACTTTTTTCATCCATTATTAAATCGTCATCAATCGATGTACTAACTTTGCCGTCTGTTTCCAAGTTTTTACGCCACTGTAAAAAAGACTCACGTGTAAAAACATATTTATCCATTGCCGCTTCGTTAATAAATTTTAAAGCCCCTTCCGCATTTGCCCGTGCATTTAATAACGACATAAATTGCACCGGTGCGCTTAGATAACTGGTAGCCAAACTAGCGTAACTTGCTGGATTTGCTGCGACATCGAATGCCGAAGCCGGTGCGCTACGCATAGTCATCGGTCCGACCAGAGGTAATACTAAATACGCCCCTTGTGGCACCCCCCAAACAGCAAGCGTTTGGTCAAAATCCTCATCATTTTGTTCTAAACCAACGTGTTTTGCGACATCAATAAAACCACCAACCCCCGCCGTCGAATTCAACGTCAACCGTCCTAAATCTGATGCACTTTGAGAAAATTTTGCTTGTAACAAATCATTTAGTACGACATTAAAATTTTTCAAATTGTTAAAAAAATTAAATACGCCTGTTTGCATAAACTGCGGTGTGATGAACTTGTAACCCTTTGCCAAAGGTGCGGCAACATAAGTATCAACATTATCGTTAAAATCGTACATGGTGCGATTAAAACTTTCATAAGGGTCATTTCGTTGTTTATCTTGAGCAAGGGCGTTTGATATAAAAAACACACTGTAAAGTAAACCAACTATCGTTTTACGCTTCATTCTTCTCTCGTTTATTGTTTTGCGTAGTTATCAATTTTTTCGTTAATTTTTGCAATCAACGCATCAAAGCCTTCACGTTGCAAAATTGCCGTATATTCTGAACGTTTCAATGCCAAATCACTCACGCCGTTTGCGATAATATTAATGATGCGCCAACTCGTCCCTTTTTCTTTGAGCATGTAATCAAATTTAACCGGCTTGTCATCAGGAACGGTAAGGTATGAATGAACCACCACGCCGCCCATTTTCGTTTCTTCTTCTGAATCAATCGTAAACGCTTCACCACTAAAATCTTTGAAATTATGTGCGTAAGAGGCAACGCTTAAGCGCGTAAATACATCAGTTAATTTCTTTTGCTGTTCTTCGGTGAGTTTTTCCCATTCTTTACCGACAACAATACGCGCAATTTTCGGCAAATCGTGACTGTTTGAAATGGCAGGCTCTAATTTTTCATAACGTCCGTTAAAACCGAGCTTTTTGCCATCTTTCATGACTTGAATTAAATCGGTTTGAAATTTATCAATGATTTGCCGTGCTGACGCGCTTTCTTCTTGAGCAAACACAGAAGTTGCAAGCAAACTCGATAATGAAAAAGTCAGTATCGCTAATTTTTTTAATCGCATCACCGTTCTCCGCAAAATTATTTTGTGTGTTCGACGTTTACTGGAATACCTGATAAGGTTGAAGTCGATGATTTTGGCGCGGCGGTTTCAACCATATTGCCCTCTGTTTTTATGCCTTTCAACGCCAGCATTAAACCTTTTAACGGATTTTTTAACATGTCTTCAACAGCGGTTGCTTCATAACCGCAATGCGCCATGCAACTCGCACATTTTGGATTGTTCACACTGCCATATTTTTCCCATGGCGTTGTTTCTAACAATTCGTTAAACGTTGCCGCATAACCTTCATCAGCAAGTAAATAACAAGGTTTTTGCCAACCAAACACGTTGCGGGTTGGATTGCCCCAAGGCGTACAAGCATAGTTTTGGTTACCGGCTAAAAAGTCCAG
>DALYHZ010000183.1:0-4093 GCA_031970635.1 Methylococcaceae bacterium
TATTGCCATTAAGCCTTTTACAACTTTATCCGGATTATTGCTGTCTAACGTGACAACTTCGGCATGATAATTCGTTGGAATGCCGCCCATGTTGTAATGAACAGTGGGTAAAACAGGAATTGGCTGTTTCGTGACATCGACACCGGCAAAAATCCGCGCTGTTTCAGAAATTCCTGGCAAGCGTTCATGAAGTAGAGCAGGGGGCAGATGTTCCAAATGTAAATAAAGATGGTCTTTTAATGCGCCAACGCCTCGACCAGCATGAATTTCCATAGTCATGGCGCGACTGACCACATCGCGTGAGGCTAAATCTTTGGCAGTTGGCGCATAACGTTCCATAAAACGCTCGCCTTCTGAATTGGTTAAATAGCCGCCTTCACCGCGTGCGCCTTCCGTAATTAAACAACCTGCGCCGTAAATGCCTGTGGGATGAAATTGAATAAACTCCATGTCTTGCAACGGCAAACCCGCGCGTAGCACCATCGCATTGCCATCGCCTGTAACCGTATGTGCAGAGGTGCAGGAAAAAAACGTTCGTCCATAACCACCGGTTGCAAGAATGGTTGAATGGGCTTTGAAAAGATGCAATGAACCATCGTCTAAACACCAAGCAATAACACCACGGCATTCGCCATTTTGCATGATTAAATCGAGGACGATATATTCAACGAAAAATTCCGCGTGATGTTTTAAGGCTTGTTGATAAAGCGTGTGCAAAATAGCATGTCCGGTTTTATCTGCCGCCGCACAAGTGCGTTGTGCTTGACCTTCGCCGTAATGCGTGGTCATACCACCAAATGCGCGTTGATAAATTTTGCCATCTGCTGTGCGTGAAAATGGCACGCCGTAATGTTCTAATTCAATAACGGCAGGGATTGCCTCGCGGCACATGTATTCGATAGCATCTTGATCGCCCAGCCAATCCGAACCTTTGACGGTGTCGTAAAAATGGTATCGCCAATCGTCTTCGCCCATATTCCCCAACGCTGCACTAATTCCGCCTTGTGCGGCAACGGTGTGACTGCGTGTAGGAAAAACTTTAGTAAGACAAGCGGTTTTTAAACCTTTTTCGACAGTGCCGAGGGTAGCGCGTAATCCTGCCCCTCCCGCACCGACTACAACTACATCGTATTCATGTGTAATTAGTTGATTTGTCATTTGGACTTGGGGGCAGGAAATAAATTGAATGGTTTAATCGCTGTGACGAGGCGTTTCAGCTGAACGCATAAAAGAAATCGGTGCGTCATTTTCGCTATCAAAACTGACCATTTCCCACGCATCTTTATTTTCTAAAAGGGTGCGTAATAACCGATTATTTAAACCATGTCCCGATTTGTGACCGGTAAATTCACCAATCAAACTGTGACCGAGTAAATATAAATCACCGATGGCATCAAGAATTTTGTGTTTTACAAATTCATCCGCATAACGCAAACCGTCTTCGTTAATGACTTTGTCATCATCGACAACAATGGCATTATCTAAACTGCCGCCTAACGCCAAATTATTTTCACGCAAAGTTTCAATGTCTTTCATAAAACCAAACGTTCTTGCGCGACTGACTTCGCGTACAAACGTGGTAGATGAAAAATCCATCGTGGCAGTTTTAACATGATTTTCAAATGCGGGATGTTCAAAATCAATGGTAAACGTGACTTTAAAGCCATTAAACGGATCGAATGCCGCCCATTTATCTCCTTCTTCCACACGAATAGAACGTTTAATTCGCAGATATTGTTTAGGGCAATCTTGTTCTTGTACGCCTGCCGATTGCAATAAAAATACAAAGGGGCCAGCACTACCGTCCATAATGGGAACCTCTGCCGCAGAGACATCAATAATGGCATTATCAATACCTAAACCTGCAAAGGCGGATAATAAATGCTCTACGGTGGAAATTTTTACATCACCGTCAACTAATGTAGTAGAAAGCGTGGTTTCACCCACATTTTCTGGCGTCGCTTGAATTGTGACAGGTGTTTCCAAATCAACGCGGCGAAAATGAATGCCGGTATTAGGTTCAGCGGGATGCAAAGTTAAATAAACTTGTTCACCGGTGTGTAAACCTACGCCAGTGGCGCGAATGGTATTTTTTAAAGTTCGCTGTTTAATCATAACGTGAGTTACCCGTTAAAAATAACGCGCCCAATTGGGCGCGTTTGTTGCGTTGTGTGCAGCTAAATAAACCTGCAACGGTTTTGTTGAGACGTGCTTAATCGGCTTGTCGTCTTAAAAAAGCAGGAATATCTAAGTATTCAATATCGCCACCTTGTTTAGGCTGTGCGCCAAAACGGGTTTCGCGACCTTCACCGCGTGTTTGAGCCGAATGCTGACGCATGACGGTGGGTTTATCTAAACCATCATAATTCATTTGACCACCAGCAATGTGACGAGCTGTATTGATATTTTTTTGAGGTGCTTTTGTTTCCGTCACAGGGATTCCCATTCCAGTTGCGACAACGGTGACTTTGATTTCATCCTCTAAATCAGGGTTAATTGACATACCAATTTTAATGGTTGCATCTTCGGAGGCAAATGCCGCTACGATGTCACCCACTTCGGTAAATTCTGCCATGCCCATATCGGTTGCTGAAATATTGACCAAAATACCGCGTGCGCCTTTCAAGTTAATATCTTCGAGTAATGGGCAAGCGATTGCTTTTTCTGCCGCTTCACGCGCACGGTGTTCACCCGTTGCAGAACCTGTACCCATAATTGCCGCGCCCATACCAGACATTACAGTGCGAACGTCTGCAAAATCCACGTTAATCATACCTGGATGAACGATTAACTCGGTAATACCTTGCACCGCGTCGAGTAACACATCATTTGCCGCCTTGAACGCATCAATAAGCGATACTTTGTTACCTAACACAGGCAATAATTTTTGGTTTGGAATAGTAATTAACGAATCAACATAACGTTCTAATTCGGCAATCCCTTTTTCAGCGACATCGAGTTTTTTCTTGCCTTCAAATGCAAACGGTTTTGTAACAACTGCAACAGTTAAAATGCCCATACTGCGAGCGATTTCAGCGATAACGGGAATGGCACCGGTGCCTGTACCACCGCCCATACCAGCAGTTAAAAACACCATATCCGCACCTTCTAAGACTTCACGAATGCGCGTTTTATTTTCTTCAGCGGCTTGACGACCCACTTCAGGATTTGTGCCTGCACCTAAACCTTTCGTTAATTCCACACCCAATTGAATAATCGTGCCGAAATTCAATTTGCGTAACGCTTGAGCATCCGTGTTAGCACAAATGAATTCAACACCTTCAATGTGGTTGCCTGCCATGTGGCTCACTGCATTATTACCACCACCGCCAATCCCAATAACTTTGATTACCGCACTCTCACTGTAGGTATCAATCAATTCAAATGTGTCTTTCATGTTTGTAGCTCCTTAAATTTGTTTATTCTGTAGAAATTATGATTAAAAATTGCCTTGAAACCAACTCTTTATTTTTGTTAGCAATGACGACGCGCTGTCGTGATCGGCTATTCGGTGTAAACCTTGTTGCTGATGATGGTCACGTCCATACATCAATAAACCCACCCCTGTGGAATGAATAGGATTTTTGACGACTTCGGTCAATCCCGTGACGTTTTGTGGACTTCCCATTCTAACTGGCATGTGAAAAATCTCTTCTGCCAATTCAATTAAGCCCCAAACTTGTGAACTACCGCCTGTTAGCACAATTCCTGCGGCAATTTGCTCTTCGTAACCAACCCGCCGCAATTCTGATTGTACGAGTAGCATTAACTCTTCATAACGTGGCTCAATAATGTCTGAAAGTGTTTGGCGCGAAATCTTACGAAACGGTTTATTATCACTAATACTTGGCACTTCGATGATTTCTTCATCATCGTTTAACAATTTCGTCATGGCACAGGCATAGCGTTGTTTGATTTCTTCCGCGTTCACCGTTGGGGTTCGTAACGCGACGGCAATATCGTTAGTAACTTGATCGCCTGCAATGGGGATGACGGCAGTATGTTTAATTGCCCCTTCGATATAAACCGCAATATCGGTTGTACCGCCACCAATATCGATTAAGCATACGCCTAATTCTTTTTCATCTTCGGT
>DALYHZ010000183.1:4114-5445 GCA_031970635.1 Methylococcaceae bacterium
AGAATGACACGAAGCGAGTTGTTCTAACACAATGTCATCAACTTCTAAGCCACAACGACGAATACATTTAATGATATTTTGTGACGCACTGACACTGCTGGTAACAATATGTACTTTCGCTTCTAAACGAATGCCTGACATACCAATCGGTTCTTTTATGCCTTCTTGTGTGTCGATAATAAATTCTTGCGGCAAAATATGTAGCACTTTTTGATCGGCTGAAATGGCTACAGCGCGAGCTGAATCAATTACACGGTCAATATCATATTGTGTGACTTCTTTATCTTTGATAGCCACGACCCCCAGTGAGTTTCTGCTACGAATATGACTGCCTGCAATACCTGCAAAAACGGATCGAATTTGACAGCCCGCCATCAATTCCGCTTCTTCAATTGCGCGTTGAATGGATTGCACGGTGGTTTCTAAATTCACCACAATGCCTTTTTTTAATCCCTTAGACGGTGTTGACCCAAAACCGATGACCTCAAGATGCCCATCACTTGTCAACTCACCCACAATTGCGGCGACTTTTGAAGTACCTATATCGAGTCCGACGATTAAATTACGTTCTGTTCTTTTTGCCATATTTTACTCTGTGTTGAGCCTAATTTTATCTATTTGTAGCTTGCGCGGCGGGTTGATTTTTCCAATCGATAAGTGGAGTATTTGGTTTCCAAGACACTGCATAACCGTTAGGATAACGCAAATCAACCACCGCCATTGCCTCAACTTGTTCAGGCGTAAAAACCGCCAAGGTTTTTAACAACCTTTGTAATCGTTCTAATTGCTGCTCCCGCCCCAGCAAAATTTCCAAACCTGCCGTCAATTCCAGCTTCCAAGCCCATCGATCATTGACGCTAAAGGTAGCAAGTTCCAATGCCTGATCCGATAAAGCCGTTTTGATACCTTTCATGATTTCCAGCACTTTCAGTTGCTGGCCGACAGGCCCTGTCAGTATCGTTAAGTCCTGATGCTGTTCCAGCGATTTTGGCGTAAAAATAACACCTTGCTCGGTAATCAAATCTTGCTCGCCCCAGCGTGCAAATGCCTGTTTTTCTTGTATGCGGATATCAATCGTATCCGGCCAACTGCGTTTGACGGCGACCGTATCAACCCACGGCAAGTTGGCGACGGCTTGTTGCACGGCCTGCATATCGGCTTCAAAAAAACTGGTGGTTAACATCGGCTCCAAAACCGCTCTCAGCTCATCTTTGCTCAGATATTGAAATACCCCTTCAACCCGAACATATTTGACGGGTAACGAGGTTAGTTTCCAGTGAAACGTCCAGTTGGCATTTTTATAGGCGAACAAGCCAACCAATCCAGCCAAT
>DALYHZ010000184.1:0-5392 GCA_031970635.1 Methylococcaceae bacterium
AATTAAGCGCGTCACAAATATCGTCTGATTGCGCGGCTGGCTCGCAATTAAACGCCATTTCCAAATCGAAAATGAGGGTTTGTTTTGCTTCACGCTCCCAATCGAAAATGCCAATTAACGTGTCAATGTGAACGTCGCGTAAAAAAATGATGTCTGTCATGTTTGCTAATTTTCCGATTATGATATGACGTTTAAAAAAGGGCGTAAGTATCGCCGCAAAGTTGGCAACAAACAAATTTTCACGAATTTTAACAGGTGCAAAATGCTTTTAAGTTTACTCATTTTATTTGCGTATTTAATTGGTTCGGTTTCAAGTGCCATTATTGTTTGTCGTTTAATGGGGTTGCCTGACCCGCGCGAACAAGGTTCTGGCAATCCTGGTGCGACCAATGTGATGCGAATTGGCGGAAAAAAAGCCGCCGCGATTACGTTTTTTGGTGATTTTTTGAAAGGATTGATTCCAGTTTTGATTGCCAAATTTATCGGTACACCGCCTGTGTTTTGGACATTTGTAGGACTTGCTGCTTTTATTGGGCATCTTTACCCAGTTTTTTTTGGCTTCAAAGGTGGAAAAGGCGTGGCAACGTCAGCAGGTGTTTTGTTAGGTTTTGATATTTTTCTCGGTGGCGCATTTATGCTGACTTGGACGCTGATTTACAAAGTTGGCAAAATTTCTTCGCTTGCCGCATTACTCACCTCAGCACTTGCACCAATTTATGCGTGGTTTTTAACCGAAGATCCTTTTTTAACGCTCGCCGCGTTAATCATGACCGGATTTTTATTGTGGCGGCATGAAAGTAATATCCGCCGATTACTCGCCAAAGAAGAACGTTAAATCGTTGCCAACTGTTTCAAAATAGCTGATTTTAAGGCTTCTAACTTTTGCGGGTCAGTAACCGGTTGCTGATCCGCGTTAGTGATATAAAACATATCTTCAACGCGACTGCCGATGGTGCTGATTTTCGCGCTGTGTAATTCAACGTGTTGTTGCACAAATGCCTGTCCGATTTTTGATAATAAACCAGCGTGGTCAGTAGTAATCAATTCAATCAATGTGTAACGGTTTAACGAATCAATGTGGAATTCTACGCTGGTAGGAATCGGGAAATGTTTAGCTTGGCGCGATTGGCGATGAATATTTTTAGTTTTCTTCACTTTGTTTTGTAACAAATTTTGGCGTAACACGGTGCAAATATGCACTTCACGAAATAAGTCTTCAATTGGTTCGCCGGATTGTTCTAATACTAAAAAACTGTTTAAAACGTAATGGTCTAATGTTGTAACAATTCGCGCGTCTAAAATCGTTAATCCCAGTTGGTCTAACGAACCGGTACATAATGAAAAAATTGCACCTTCATTTCGTGTGTAAACAAATAGTTCTGCGCTACCACGTTGTGTTTGTGGACGAAGCAACACCAATGGTAAATCTTGTTCGCAAGAAGCCGCAATGGCAATAGTGTGCCATGCAATTTCGTCGGCGGAATAACGTAAAAAATAATCGTCACTGGCGTGTTGCCATGCACGGTCGATGGCGGCTTCTATCATGCCTAATTTAAGTAATTCGGCTTTGGCTTCTTGTTTATTTTCTAACAGTCTATCCGCTAACGCGGCGGGATTTTGTAAACCTGTGCGAATAACGGTATAGGTTTCCGAGTAAAGCTCTTTTAGTAACGCATCTTTCCAAGAATTCCACAGTTCAGGATTGGTGGCGCGAATATCAGCCACTGTCAGTAAATATAAATAGTTTAAATATTCGGTACTACCAACTTTTTGCGCGAATTCATGAATAACATCGGGATCACTAATATCTTTACGTTGCGCGGTCATGGACAGCCACGCCACTAAATTACTGTCATGGCGAGATAAATCGTGTTGCAAACAAAAGTCGCGTGCAATTTTTTCACCTAATACGGAATGATCGCCAGACATGCCTTTTGCAATATCGTGAAATAACGCCGCTAAATACAAGACTTCGGGCTTTGCAATCAATTGAAAAATACCGTTGCAAAAAGGAAATTCCTCACTGTGTTTGGCAATGGTAAAACGACGCAAATTACGAATCACAAATAGTGTGTGTTCATCGACAGTGTAAATGTGAAACAAATCGTATTGCATTCGCGCAACGATATTGGCAAAGTCGGGAATATACGCGGCCAACACACCGTAACGATTCATGCGTCGTAACTGATTTGTAATTCCGTGCGGTTGGCGTAGCGCTTCGATAAATAAGTGATTTGCCGCTTTATTTGTGCGAAAAGACGCATCAATTAAATACAAATTTTTCCGAATCAAACGTAAAGTTGTCGCACGAACGCCTTTAATATCTTCATGTTGTTCGAGAATTAAAAATAATTCCAATAAGGCTAACGGATAACGTTCAAAAACTTGTTCATCCACGGCTTCTAAATAACCGTTAATCACTTCAAAATGTGCGTTTAATCGCCGAACATCGTTATGTTCACGCGGCACAAATCGTTCGTTAAACAATTGCAATAGCATTTCATTGAGTCGTTCTAATCCCAAAACGGTTTTGAAATAAAATTGCATGAATTTTTCAACGTCTTGGTTATAACCTTGTTCATCTGTGCTAAAACCGAATTGTGCGGCAAGGTCGCGTTGATAATCGAAAACTAAGCGATCTTCGGCTCGATTTGTCAACAAATGTAGCGCGTAACGAATACGCCACAGCACACTTAATAACGAAACCAATTCGGCATATTCTTCTTCAGGCAAAAAACCGTATTTAATCAATTCTTTCAAAGTCGCCGAGTTGTAATGGCGTTTGAAAACCCATGCAATCACCTGTCGGTCACGCAAGCCACCAGGTCCTTCTTTGATGTTTGGCTCTAAGTTATAGGCGGTGTCGTGAAATTTGGCGTAACGTGCGTATTGCTCTGCCATTTTTGCGGCAAAAAATTGATCTGATGACCAAATTTTATCCGGTGCAATTTCGTGTTTAAGCATTTTAAGTAACGCGCCACAACCGCTGATTAACCGAATTTCAAGCAAACTGGTCATAATCGTTTGGTCATTTGTCGCTACTTCGACGCATTGCGGAATACTTCTTACGCTATAACCCAGTTTTAATCCAATGTCCCAAAGAAAAGTAAAAAATGCGCTCAATTTTTCTTGATAAGCATCAATTTCATCGATTGGCAAAATTACCAAAATATCAATGTCTGAATAGGGAAACATTTCTTGTCTCCCGTAACCGCCGACTGCACATAACGCGACCGTTTTTGCCTCATCACCTAAAAAATGTTGCCAACAACAATTCAACACATTGTCAATAAAATCCGATTTTTCACGCAGTAATTTTGAAACCGAGTGTTTGGGATTAAATTTTTCGCGTAATTGTGTTTCTTTTTCTTTTAGTAAATGTTTAAACGTAAGCCGTACATTAGGGTCAGCAAATAATGAGACATCGAGCGAGGCGTTCATGCGAATTTACCGTTCTTCTTGGCGGAGGGTGAGAATTTCATAACCGGTTTCTGTGACCAGAACAGTGTGTTCATATTGCGCGGATAAACTGTGGTCTTTAGTGACTTCAGTCCAACCGTCGCCAAGGGATTTTGTGGCATATTTACCTTGGTTAATCATCGGTTCAACGGTAATAATCATACCTGCTTCAAGCGTAATGCCTTCGCCAGCTTTGCCATAATGTAAAACTTGCGGTTCTTCATGAAAATCTCTACCAATGCCGTGTCCGCAAAAATCGCGTACCACCGAATAACGATGCCCTTCGGCATGTTTTTGAATCGCCGCGCCAATGTCGCCAAGCGTTGCACCAGCTTTAATTTGTTCAATTCCCAAAAATAAGGCTTCATGCGTGACTTTGCATAAACGTTGAGCATGTGCCGGCACGTTGCCAATCAAAAACATCATGCTGGTATCTCCATGAAAACCGTCTTTTAGTACGGTAATGTCGATATTTAAAATGTCGCCGGATTTAAGTTTTTTATCGCTAGGAATGCCATGACAAACTTGATGATTCACAGAAGTACAAATCGATTTTGGAAAGCCGCGATAATCGAGCGGGGCGGGAATTGCTTGTTGCACATTGACAATGTAATCGTGGCAAAGGTCATTGAGATAATTTGTCGTAACGCCTGCATTTACATGTGGCGCAATCATGTCCAGTACATCGGCGGCAAGTCGCCCTGCAATTCGCATTTTTTCGATTTCAGCTTCGGTTTTAATAATAATACTCATGGATTCCAAAATTTAAGAATAAAAGACGCAATAAGTAGCGATTCTAACAGAGGCAACTTGTTGTAAAAAGCTAATCATGATATAAATTCGCGTTCATTTTCATAATAATCCTCACGTTTATCGTCACGCTTAAAAGGGTGCTTGGTGTTAATTTAAAATTGGCGCAAGTTTTTTAATCGGGATAAACGGTGGCGTAACCCAAAGGGACAGCCAGTCCCAATTCAATTTAGGAGAAATAAATGGCAGCTGTAACTATGCGTCAAATGCTCGAAGCGGGCGTACATTTTGGTCACCAAACACGTTATTGGAATCCCAAAATGGCAAATTATTTATTCGGTGCAAGAAGTAAAATTCACATCATCGATTTAGATAAAACGCTTCCATTGTTCAATGACGCAATGAATTATTTAGGTCAAATGGCCGCAAATAAAGGCACTGTTTTATTTGTTGGTACAAAAAAAGCGGCTCGTAAAGTGGTTGCAGAACAAGCAGCATTATGTGGCATGCCTTATGTTAACCATCGCTGGTTAGGTGGTATGTTGACCAATTTCAAAACAATCAAAAAATCAATTTCACGCTTGAAAGAACTTGAAGCGATGAAAGCAGATGGTTCGCTTTATCAACGTTTTGGCAAAAAAGAAGCGTTGGGCATGGAACGCGAGTTAGAAAAATTAGAACGCAGTTTAGGCGGCATCAAAGACATGGCATCCCTGATGTGATTTTCGTGTTAGACGTTGGCTATGAAAAAAATGCGATTAGCGAAGCGAAAAAATTAGGCATTCCAGTTGTAGGCATTGTTGACTCTAACAATTCACCTGATGAAATTGATTACGTTATTCCAGGTAATGACGATTCAATTCGCGCTATCAAATTGTATTGTGAAAGCGCGGCAACTGCCGTTGCAGAAGCTAAAACAGCGGTATTGGGTTTTTCAGCTAAAGCCGATGATTTTGTTGAAGAAGCTAGCGCAGCAGAATAAAATTTTGCCAATGCGTTTCCTGATTGAAACGAAGGCAATTTAAGTTAAAACAAGAACGCCTCCTTTTGGGGGCGTTTTTACAGTAAATACAGCAAAAAGAGAGATAAAAATGAGTGTAGAAATTAGTGCATCAATGGTAAAAGAATTACGCGAACGTACGGGTTCGGGCATGATGGAATGTAAAAAAGCCTTAGTTGAAGC
>DALYHZ010000185.1:0-5278 GCA_031970635.1 Methylococcaceae bacterium
GAAACTAAATTAACGAGCGTACTTTTTCCGCCACCTGATGCACCAACTAACGCAATGGTTTCACCTGCTTTTGCGGTAAAACTAATGTCGGTTAAGGCATTTTCTTCAGTGTTTTCGTAACAGAATGTCACATTTTTAAATTCCAAATCACCTTTACAACGCGCCATTTCATAAACACCGTCGTTAATTTCTGTTTTTTCATCTAACACTTCAAACAGCGATTCGGCGGCAACAATTCCGCGTTGAATGTCACTATTTGCGTCACTGAGTTGCCGAATTGGTCGAGGCAATAAAAACGCGGCGGTTAAATAACCGACAAATGAACCAACGCTGGCTTGTTCCATGAAAAATAACGCGGCATACATCAAAATTGCCAACGCAATTGCAATGATTAACTGCATGATTTGATTGTGAATTGCTGACGTGCTAATCAGTTTTAAAGACTGGCGACGATTATGCAAACTGCTGTCGATGAAACGATTTTTTTCATATTCTTCGCCGCCATAACTTCGTACTACCCGATGACCATTTACCAGTTCAGACGTGATATGTGTCATATCGCCAATGGATTCTTGAATTTTTTTACTGAGCATTCTTAACCGTTTGCTAACGTAATTCACCAGCACAGCAATAATGGGCGTGATGACTAAAAACACCATCGATAATCGCCAATCCATATAAAACAAATAACCTAACAAACCCAACGCCGTTAAACCTTCTTGAACGACTTTTCGCACCGCATCAGTTGTAGCTTGCGCGACTTGATTGACGTTGTGCGTGATACGCGAAATCATGTAACCGCTGTTGTTGGAATCAAAATGCGCGGTCGGTAATTGGGTGTATTTTTCAAAAATTTCACAACGCAACGTGTGAATTACATTGGCAGACACTTTGGCTAAAAAATAGTTACCAAAATATGAACCAATGCCGCGCACAATAATCAAACCGCTAAACAGCAACGGCAAGTAATACAATTTTTCATGTGATTTAGATTGCAATGTGTCGATGATTTCTTGAATCATTTTGGCAAACATCGGTTGTGTTGCCGAATAGACCAAAAAACCGATAATACTGATAAAAAATAATTTTCTGTGTGGTCTAACGTAAGTTAAAAGGCGTTTGTAAATTTCTAAATTAGGCATGAATGTTTAAAATCTTTTTATAAATTTGGTCATAATCGCCACAAATTTTATCGGAACTAAAATCTTCTTTTCGCTTAAAACCTGCTTGAGCATAATGATTTCGCGTCGTTTCATCTTGATAGAATTTTAAAATGGCTTTCGCTAATTCGTTTTCGTCGAATGGATTGATAAGCAAACCCTGTTCGTTATTTCCCAAAATATCAGGAATTCCACCAACATTTGCCGCAATCACAGGTTTTTGAAATTGAAAGGCTTCTAAAATCGCAGAACCTAAACCTTCTTCTTTTGAGGGATAAACGAAAATATCAAACAACGCAAAATAATCAGCGATATTGTCTTTAAAACCTTCAAAAATCACGTTCGTTAAATTTAATTCTGCTGCTAAATTTTTCAATTTTTGTTCATCTTTGCCAATGCCTAACAACATGAAAACAATGTTTTCATGTTCACGCAATTGATTGGCGGTTTTTAAAATCAACGACTGATTTTTAATTTCATCATCCAACGCACCAACGTGACCAATGACAAATTTGCCAGAAAATTGCTTTTTTAATGCGCTCACATTTTCAGAATTCGATTTCAATTCTCGCGCAATGTCAGGAATAATTTTAAATTGTTGAGTTGTACAAAACTCACGCATTACCGTATCTATTTTTTGTGAAATCGAAATAATTTGCGCGGCGTTTTTATAAGCTAATTTCGTTAGCCATTTTTCGCGTGGTTTATTTAAAACGCGCCGTGTCACTAAATACGATTTTTGAAATAACAAATTTGCCGCCAAAGCAAAATAAATACTCCGACCTTCGTGAACATGAAGCAAATCGAAATCTTTTAACTTCGCTACATTCAATAAAAATGGTTTGTAAATCGAAATAACAGAAATGTTTAGTTTTATTGCTTGCTGTTCAAGCAAACTGTTTTTTCGACAAATCAATGTTTGTTCAATGCCAAAACGTTTTAAACCTTCAATAATTGCCAACGTTTGATTTTCGCCACCACGCAAACCTTTTGCTAAATTGATATGTGCAATTTTTAGCGACATTTGTTTTGTAATTCGAGTAGTTTTAGGTATTTGTAATAAACGCTTTCTGCGCTGGAAATGGCGAGCATGAAACCGTGTTGTCCATCTAAAAAAGCGGCTTTCACAAAATAGGTTTGAATGAATTTCCACCACGCGCGAAGAATCGCTTTTGATAACGAACTTTTTACGCCACGTTCAAACAATTTTTGCGCTTGCAGAGTGGAATAGCTGTTCACTTTTTCTAAAACTTCGCTTAAATCGCTGTACGATTCATGCAAAATTGGCATATTTAATTTGCCGATTTTTCCTTCAACAATCACATATTCGTGAATCACATCGTCAGTGAAACGTCCTAATTCACGACGAAATAAACGCAAAATATAATCAGGATACCAACCGCCGTGTTTGATAAATTTGCCACAATAACTTGAAAGACGTGGCAACAAAAAAGCATCGAATTGATTTTGAGTGATGGCGGTTTCGATTTCGACGCGAAGTGCAGGTGAAATAATTTCATCTGCATCAATTGATAAAACCCAGTCGCCCGTTGCTTTTTCTAACGCACGTTGTTTTTGAACTCCAAAACCTTGCCAATCGGTTTCAAAAACGTGTGGCGTAAATGTTTTACAAATCTCAACCGTTTTATCTGAACTGCCCGAATCTAAAACAATGATTTCGTCTGCCCATTTCACAGATTCTAAACATTTGGCAATGTTTGCCTCTTCGTTTTTGGTAATGACGATGAAAGAAAGCATTATCGCCACTCAAATTCGCTATTCACACGAACGCCGTGCATAGTCATTTCATATTTTTGCAATTCATCTTCACGCCATTGTTTTGCTTGGCGAAGTTTTGCGATTTTTCGCAATTTTCTCTCAAGCCAACTTTGTTTTAACAAACGGTAATTGTAGCGATAACCCAAACCGTCTTTGGCGGATAAACCGCGTTCTTGTTTCATTGCAGTTTGCGTGACAGAACCATAATGATGCAACCACGATGCCCCTGTAATTGCACAAGGAATACCTGCTTTTTCAGCTTCGTTGAAAAATAACGTATCTTCATAACCGAGCAATTTTGGAATGGGTTGAAAATAACCAATTTCTTGCCAAACCGAATTATGCACGACTAAACAAACCGCGTGCCGTCCGCCTAAACGTAACGCATCGTGCATTTTGCCAATCGCTTGCGTGGCGAACTCATCAAAATCGTAATCTAACGCACCTTCAATGAGCGATGGTGAAATGATTTTGATATTATTTTTTTCCGCAACGGTGATTAAATTTTCAATCCAATCTTTGCAAACCAATACGTCGTTATTCATTACAACTGTCCATTCGGCTTGCAGTGCTAACGCGCCTTGATTCCACGCTACGCCACAACCTAAATTTCCATCATTAAAAATACGACCACCTAACAGCAAACTTTCCAAATACTCACGAGTGCCATCTTTTGAACCGTTATCCACCACGACTAAACGACTTAAATCAAGACCGTGTTTAATCATACTCTCAACGCATTGGCGCGTGTAATCAACTTGGTTATAACAGGCAAATGTAACAGCGTATTTTTGTGGATTCATGATTTTTTGCGTTTTGAAAAGGATTAAATTGGCACGAATTCTAACACAATCACTTGTTATCAGAATTCAACAATTGTGAAACCAACGTATTTACACGTTCAGAGGGTAATTCATCTAAACAATGACTGCGACTTTGCCGATTTCGTTCACAACCTTCTAATTGACACGGTACGCAATCGCCTTCGCCCTGAAGTAAATAAATGTTGTTAACGTGTTGTGAGCCTTTTCGTGCAAATGGATTTTCGCTACGTTGATAATCAAAGGGAAATGGCGACCACACCACGGGATTTGTTGCGCCAAATAAGGCAATAACCGGAATACCTGTTGCGGCGGCTAAATGCGTCGCGCCTGTATCGACACCGATAAATAATTGCGCGTTTTTAATAATTTCAGTGAGTTCAGCAAGCGAGGTTTTGCCTGCCAAATTGATGGCTGTTTCAGGTAATTGAGATATTAAATTTTCAATGTAAGCCAATTCATCGGGCGCATTTCCACCTGAAAAAACAGGCGTAATTCCTAAACTTAACAGGTATTTTGCAACGTTCACCCAGTTTTCAGAAGTCCATTGTTTATACGTCCATTGTGGACAGCAATGTAAAACGGCATATTTTAAATTTGCAGGTAGAAGCGATGTGTTTTCAGTTTGCGGCGGAATCAATTTATAACAAGGTTCAACATCAATTAAATCCAGCAATTTCAAATGTTGCAAAACCGTGTGCGTTTTGTCATCGTCAAATTCGACCCAATGCGAAACAAAAAAACGTTTCCACCAGCCTGTTTTATTTTTCTGTGGAACGGCATTTATTCGCAACGGTGCGGCAAGCAAACTGTAAAAAAAGGCACGATCATTTGTTGGCAAGGCAAATACAGCGTTATACCGACGAAAAATTTGCCAAATAAGCTGACATTTTTCCTGAAAGCTGGCACGATGCTGGACTGTTATCACATTTGAAATATCTGCATTGCCTTCTAACATCATTTGAGTATTTTTAAACACTAATACATCCAGTTGTGCGTTGGGATAAGCAACTTTCAACGAATGAATGAGCGGTGTTGCAAGCAATACATCGCCCAAATACGGCATCGCAATCACGAGTATTTTTTCTAATTTTAATTTTTTCATTTTGTTCAAAAATAATTTTTTATGACACACAATCAACATTTAAATTACCGCCCTGATATTGACGGATTACGCGCCGTTGCGGTGTTACTGGTTTTGATTTTTCACGGATTTCCACGATTTATCAAAGGCGGCTTTATTGGTGTTGATATTTTCTTTGTAATTTCGGGTTATTTAATCACAAGCATTATTTTGAAATCTCAAGCGCGTGGTGATTTTAGCTTAACTGAATTTTATAGCCGACGAATTAAACGAATTTTTCCCGCACTGATTGTGGTACTTACTTTTTGTTTGATTTTTGGTTGGTATTCACTGCTTGCTACGGAATATCAATTGTTAGGAAAACATATTACGGCGGGTGCGTTGTATATTTCAAATTTTGTACTGCAAAATGAAGCGGGATATTTTGATAGAGA
>DALYHZ010000186.1:0-5277 GCA_031970635.1 Methylococcaceae bacterium
CATATCATGTTCATGAATTTTTGAAGCATGAAAAAAGCGTACGTTCAAGTGATGATGTCGAAGCACTTCATGATATGCGAGTCGCCACGCGTCGAATGCGAGCGACTATTCGCATTTTTGAATCTGGATTTACACCTAGCGCATTAAAATTTTTCAAAACCGGTTTAAAAGAAACTGCAAAAATGCTCGCAGCGGTACGTGATTTAGATGTGTTTATTGAAAAATTTACTGCACATCAACAAGAACTTACGCCTAATGAACAGTTAGAACTTGCCCCATTATTGGAATATTGTCATCGTCAACGCAATCTTGCCCGAACTAAAATGCTGGCGTATTTGGAGAGTAAAAGCTATAAAAAATTTAAGGCTGGCGCGCTGCTTTTTATCACAAAAGAAACGCCAGAAAATGAAAGCGTGGTTTCAACAACAAAACAACCGGTTCGTTATCAAATTCGTCATGTTGCTAGTACATTGATTTATGCACGTTACGAAGCCTTGCGTGTTTATGAGCCTTTTTTAGACAATGCCTCAATGGAATTGTTGCACCAGTTGCGTATTGATTCAAAACACTTTCGTTATGTGTTAGAAAATTTGCAAGAAATTTTAGGGATTGAAAGTAAAAACGTTCTCGCAGAAGTCAAATATATACAAAATCATCTGGGTGATTTAAATGATGCCAACGTAGCATGCCATTTTTTAGACGATTTTTTAAATCACTGGAAAAATTATCGCCAAAAATTGACTACTGAAAGCACAAAAAAACCTGAAGCTATCATCCATTATTTGGAAATTAAAAAAGCAGAACGTGAAAACCTCCTGGACACATTCTCCGACGTTTGGCATCAGTTCAATTCGACGCAATTACGCCAACATTTGGCATTAGCCATTTCGGCTTTATGAATAATACTAAACAAAAATCCCTGACACTTTACGGCTGGCTATCTATTTCTGCCGCATTGACAACTATTGCATTAAAAAGTTATGCGTATTGGCTAACGGATTCGGTGGGTTTATTGTCCGATGCGTTAGAGTCGCTTATCAATTTGGTTGCTGCAATAATTATGTTAATTGTTCTGCATATTGCCGCACGTCCACCAGATAAAGATCATCCTTATGGACATGAAAAAATCGAATATTTTTCAAGTGGTGCAGAAGGTGTCATGATTTTACTGGCAGCAATTAGTATCGCTGCAACGGCATGGGAACGTTTGTGGCATCCACAACCCTTGCAACAAATCGATATTGGGATTGCGATTTCTATTCTTGCTTCACTTATCAATTTAATCGTCGCCCAAATTCTTATTCGTGTCGGTAAACGTCGCCAATCAATTACGTTGGAATCAGACGGAAAACATTTAATGACGGATGTTTGGACCACCGTCGGTGTTTTAATAGGTATTGCAGCGATTGGTGTTGCCAATTATTTTGAAAGCAGTTTGGCGTTTGCCAAAAATTTAGGTTTGAACGATTGGGGAATTCTTGACCCGATTATCGCTATCTTGGTTGCCATCAACATTGTGTGGTCTGGTTTGCAATTGATTCGACGCACAATAGCAGGTTTAATGGATGAGGCATTATCTGCAACTGAACAAGCTGTAATTATTGGTGTTCTCGAACAATTTGTTGCGTCTCATAAGATTGCTTATCATGCGTTACGTACTCGTTCTGCGGGATCGAGACGTTTTATGTCGGTACATATTTTAGTACCGGGAAATTGGACAGTACAGCAAGGTCATGACATGGTTGAGGAGATAGAACAACATATCATGACGGTTTTTGACAATATTGACATTGATACGCATCTCGAACCTATTGAAGACCTTGCGTCATGGGAACATTTAGCAAAATGAACAACTACACTCGAATAGGTGAAAACGAGAAATGCTCACATTGTGAAACGGTTTCGATGAAGTTTTTTAAATCATCGATTTTGCTGATTTCTCCGATGGTTCGGATTTTTGTTTGTATGCCTTCTTGGGTAAAAAGACTGTGAAATAAATAATCAACGCCTACTTCACTCACATTACGAATAAAAGGCAAGGGCGAAAAGTCATAACGAGGTGTTTTATTTTTAGCGATTTCAAGCATGTTTAATTTTGCTTGATTTAAACATTCTTCAAGGACAAACGTTTCGTCAATTACGGGCAAAGCCGTGTCATCTGACGAGGCGCAAAGTGTAATTTCCATAGGGACTAACTTTGCTTTTTTACCCTTAAAAATAGCGAGTAAAAAACTTTCACCGCGTATTTCGTTATTGCTTGATCGACTCACCGCACAAATGGCATACGACGGAAAAGAAGATAAATTAGAATCGAGTGAAAAAAGTTTCACGTTTTCTGTTTTCATTGTGTTACTCATCGTTAAACGAAAGAACGAACATAATCATGCGTGAAATGATGGATGGAAACTTGATTTTGTTGAAATTCTTCGTATACATAATCTAAATCTGCTGGGGTAATATAAGCGTAAATGCCAACCCCTGTTTGTTTAATAAATTCGTCACTTAACGCATCAATGAATTGTTGCCAAAGCGAGTCATTATTTCTTTCGTGTTCTGCAGTTTGCATTCGTTTTTCTCCTAACGTTTAATTTAAAATACGCATAGAGGTTAACGATATTTTATTGCAGTCACATGTCGAAATCGTTGCAGTGCTGTGTCAGTTTCATGAGTTTTATGTGACATTTACACCACAGAAAAGACGATCGCTTTTGTTTAATGACATTTTCAGTCACAATGTCATTTTATTATAATAATTATGAGTTGAGATTTATGGATTATCCTGAGAAAACATGTTCTATCGAACGTCTTGTCACCCATGCAAAACTTGTTGAAGCAACACTCGCTGGACGTAAAACTCAACAACGTCGTAATGGTGTGTATGCTTATCCCAATGAAACATTTGAATTGGAAGGCAAGTCTTTTATTGTGACGGACTTGTATCAACAACGTTTAGGTGATATGACAGACACTGACGCACAAGCAGAAGGTTATCCAAATTTGTCTATGTATCGTGATTTGATTTTAAAAATGCACGGCAGTATGGAATGGAATGACGATGCTTGTGCTTGGGTACATTGCTTTAGGGCGCAAGAATAGTATTACACGCCAATTTTTTTACTGTTGTTAAATTTTGTTTAAAGTTATGCCAGACTTACATCCTTTTTTTCATTTTGACGATGATTTAGCCGTTCAAAATGCCAAACCTATCTTAAAAAAACCGCCCCTTTATCGTGTGATTTTGCTTAATGACGATTTCACCCCGATGGATTTTGTGATTGAAGTATTAACTAATTTTTTTGGCATGCCTGAAGAAAAAGCGACGGCAGTTATGTTACAAGTTCACACGCAAGGCGTTGGTATTTGTGGCACTTATTCAAAAGACGTTGCCGAAACTAAAGTTTATATCGTCAACACTTATTCGCTTGAGCATGAATATCCATTGAAATGCGCGATGGAAGAAATTTGAGGAGGCATTATGCTCAGTAAAACATTAGAAATTACGCTAAATACCACGTTTAAATTTGCACGCGAACGGCGGCACGAATTTGTTACCGTTGAACATTTATTATTTGCATTACTTGATGACCCAGATGCGTTGCCAGTTTTAACTGCTTGTGGCGGTGATACAAAATGGTTACGAGGACAACTGGCGCGATTTATCGATGAAACAATTTCGTATATTCCTGAAAGTTCGACACGCGATACGCAACCAACATTAGGCTTTCAGCGTGTTTTACAGCGAGCTGTTTTTCATGTGCAGTCTTCGGATAAAAACGAAGTGACTGGCGCGAATTTATTGGTAGCGTTATTTAGCGAACAAGAATCGCATGCAGTGTATTTACTCAATAAGCATGATGTTACACGCCTTGATGTGGTGAATTTTATCGCACATGGAATCAGTAAGTTTGATGACCCGTATGAAGAAAGAGAATCTTCAGGACGCAATAAAAATCAAGAATCTGATTCAAGCCGTCCTTTAGAAAAATACACCACAAATTTAAATGAAGAAGCCGCGCAGGGACGAATTGACCCGTTAATTGGTCGAGGCGCAGAAATTGAACGCACCATTCAAACGCTTTGTCGTCGACGGAAAAATAATCCGTTACTCGTCGGTGAAGCGGGGGTAGGGAAAACTGCGATTGCCGAAGGACTTGCCAAACGGATTGTCGAAGAAGATGTGCCAGAAGTATTGCTTGATTGCGTGATTTATTCATTAGATTTAGGTGCGTTGATTGCGGGGACAAAATATCGTGGTGATTTTGAAAAACGGTTGAAATCTTTATTGTCACAATTGAAAAAAGAACCGCATGCGATTTTATTCATCGACGAAATTCACACGATTATCGGTGCTGGTTCAGCATCTGGCGGTGTGATGGATGCGGCAAATTTGATTAAACCGATGCTTGCATCGGGGCAATTACGTTGCATTGGTTCGACGACCTATCAAGAATATCGCGGTATTTTTGAAAAAGATCACGCGCTGGCGCGGCGTTTTCAAAAAGTAGATATTTTAGAACCGTCTGTTGAGGAAACGGTGTTAATTTTAAAAGGTCTAAAAACCCGTTTTGAAGAACATCATAACGTCAGTTATTCGCCCGAAGCGTTGCGTTTAGCGGCTGAATTGTCTGATCGTTACATTACCGATCGGCATTTACCTGATAAAGCCATTGATGTCATTGACGAAGCTGGCGCGAAACAACGTATGACTGATGAAGCAGAACGCAAAACGCTTATCGGCGTGACAGAAATTGAAGAAATCGTCGCAAAAATTGCTCGAATTCCCGCGAAATCAGTATCGAGCAATGACGTAGATAAACTGGCAAATTTAGAAAAAAATCTAAAAATGCTTGTGTTCGGACAAGATGAAGCGATTTCCGTGTTAGCGTCAGCGATTAAATTATCGCGTGCGGGATTGCGGGATGCTCAAAAAACGATAGGCGCGTTTTTATTTGCAGGGCCAACGGGTGTAGGTAAAACGGAAGTCACACGCCAATTAGCGAAAGTATTAGGTATTGAGCTGATTCGTTTTGATATGTCTGAATACATGGAACGGCACACCGTTTCGCGTTTAATCGGTGCGCCACCGGGTTATGTGGGGTTTGATCAAGGCGCTTTACTCACTGAACAAGTCAATAAACACCCACACGCGGTTTTATTGCTCGATGAATTAGAAAAAGCCCATCCAGATGTCTTTAATTTGTTATTGCAAGTGATGGATCATGGCACATTGACGGATAATAACGGACGTAAAGCCGATTTTCGTAACATCATTTTAGT